>CAZZHU010000035.1:0-30608 GCA_964654045.1 uncultured Leptospirales bacterium | reverse complement strand
GCGCGGCCTGAAGGTCACCGTGAGCAAGGTCCCGGTGCCGGTCGCCTACGGCCCGGCCTTCGAGGGGGAGCGGGTCCGCGGCGACGATATCTACCTTGAGGCGGGCGGCGGACGCACGCCGGCCGTGGAACTCGTTGTTTCCGCGGACATGAACGCGGTCACCGATAACAGGATCGAGGTCGTCGGCCCGGAGATAACCGACGTGAAGCCGGGGAGCCAGCTCCCCATGGCCATCTACGTGGAAGTGGCCGGCCGGCAGATGCAGCCCGACTTCGAGCCGATCCTGGAGCGGCAGATCCACCACCTGATCAACTACGCCCAGGGCGTCATGCACATCGGCCAGCGCGACATCGCCTGGCTCCGCGTGAGCAAGCAAGCGGTCGACAAGGGCTTCCGCATGGCGCACCTCGGGAATATCCTCCACGCGAAACTCCACCAGGACTTCGGCAAGATATTCGACAAGGCGCAAGTGACCATTTATACCGACGAAAACGAGGTCAAGAGGATCCTGGAAAAAGCCCGCGCCCTGTACAGACAGCGCGACGAGCGAATAGCCGGCATGACCGATGAGGAAACCGATCCCTTCTACTCGTGCCTGCTCTGCCAGTCCTTCGCTCCGAACCACGTGTGCGTGGTTACGCCGGAGCGGACCGGCCTGTGCGGCGCCTACAACTGGCTCGACTGCAAGGCCTCCTACGAAATCAACCCGACAGGCCCGAACCAGCCGGTTGTCAAGGGCGCCGTGCTGGACGCGCGGTACGGCCGGTGGAAAGGCGTCGATGATTTCGTGGCAAAGGCCTCGCGGGGCACCGTAACCACGGTCGACGCCTACAGCATCATGCGCAACCCGATGACCTCCTGCGGCTGCTTCGAGTGCATCGCGGCGATACTTCCCCTGTGCAACGGCATTATGACCGTGGACCGGGATACCGCGTCGATGACCCCATCGGGCATGAAGTTCACCACCCTGGCCGGCATGGTTGGCGGCGGGAACATAACACCGGGGTTCGTGGGACACAGCAAGTACTACATCACCAGCAGGAAATTCCTCAACGCCGAGGGCGGCATCAAGCGCCTGGTGTGGATGCCCCGGTCTTTAAAGGAAGAAATAAAAGAGCGCTTCAACCAGCGCGCGGCAGAGATCGGCGAACCGGATTTACTGGATAAAATTGCCGATGAGACCGTCGGCACAAAGGAAGAGGACATCCTGAATTTCCTCACCGAGAAGGGGCACCCGGCGCTGACAATGGAACCGTTGTTTTGACCTCACCCCCCTACCCCCCTCTCCTCAAAAAAAGAGAGGGGGAGAATCAGTACAGCATAAAATCTGGTTCTCCCCTTCTCCCCGCGGGAGAAGGGGTCGGGGGATGAGGGTAAATATATTGAGATGTGCATATGGCTTTATGCGCCTATAAAATATTTGAGGAGTATACACCATGGGACTTACCGGAATTGAAATCTATAAACTGCTTCCCCAGACCAACTGCGGCGACTGCGGCGTGCCGACCTGCCTTGCCTTTGCCATGAAGCTCGGGGCCGGCCAGGCGGAACTGGCCAGGTGCCCCCACGTTTCGGAAGCATCAAAGGCGAAGCTCGATTCCGCGTCGGCGCCCCCGGTCCTGCCGGTAACCATCGGCGCGTTCAAAACAGGCGGCGAGACCGTGCTCTTCCGTCATGAGAAGACCTTCGTGAGCCCCACCGGCATCGCCGTGCTTGTCAGCGACGCCATGAACGACGGGGATGTGGACAGCCGGCTCAGGTCCTACAGGGAACTCCGGTACGAGAGGGTCGGCGTGGAGCTCGCGGCCGACCTGGTGGCGGTCAAGTCCGAGAAGGGCGACGCCGCGGCCTTCGAGAAGCTGGTGCAGAAGGTGGCCGGCGCCGTTGACGCGGGCCTTATCCTCATGAGCGAAAGCGCGGAAATCCTCGCCGCGGGCCTCAAGCACGTGGCCGCGAAAAAGCCGCTCCTCTTTGCCGCGACAAAAGCCAACGCCGACGCGGTCGGGAAGCTCGCCCTTGACAGCAAGTGCCCCGTCGCGGTACAAGGCGCGGACATCGACGAGGTCATCGAGCTCACACAGAAACTCTCGGCCATGGGTCTGAAGGAAATTATTATTGATTCGGGGGCGCGCACCCTGAAGAAAGCCTTCGAGGACCAGGTGGTGATACGCCGCTCCGCGATCAAGAGCGCCTGCCGTCCCCTGGGATATCCCACCATCGCGTTTCCCTGCGAAATGACAAAAGACTACAGGGAGGAAACCCTGATCGCGTCGACCTTCATCGCCAAGTACGCGGGCATCATTGTCCTCTCCGAACTGCGCGGTGAGGGTCTCTTCCCGCTCCTGGTGGAGCGGATGAATATCTTCACCGACCCCCAGCGTCCCATGGCCACGGACCAGGGCATCTACCCGATCAACAATCCGGACGAGAAATCCCCCGTACTGGTCACCACGAACTTTTCCCTTACCTACTTCATTGTATCCGGGGAGATCGAGGGAAGCCGCGTGCCGGCGTGGCTGATCGTCATGGACTGCGAGGGCCTCAGCGTCCTCACCGCGTGGGCGGCGGGAAAATTCGTGGCCGACGCCATCGGCGCCTTTGTAAAAAAGAGCGGCATCGTCGACAAGGTGAAGCACCGCTCGCTGATCATCCCGGGCTATTCAGCCTCCATCAGCGGAGAACTGGAAGAGGTCCTTTCCGACTGGAAGATCACCATCGGCCCGCGCGAGGCTGCCCATATCCCCGCGTTCCTGAAACAGTACCAGGCGTAGGGGTCATTACCCGGCGGCATTATGGCGCGTTACGGCATAAACAGGACTGGTCTTATCCTCTGGTGCTTTCTCTTCCTGGCAGCATTCATATCACCGGCCAGCGCCGCGAAACAAACAGCAGATGCAAAAAGGAGCGCTCCTAGAAGCCCCCTAAATCCCCCGGAGGGGGACTTTCATAATCAGAACGAGGCCAAAAAGCCCCACACCGGGGGGTTTGGGGGGTGTTCTGAAACGGCCACTGATGCGATCACATCCACGCCGGACCGCAACCCCGTTATAAAAGATTCAAAAAGCGAAACCGGGGAGGTCCGCGAGGACCCCGATGCCGGGTGGTTCCCGGGATCGCGCCTTTTCCCCTCCTCCATCGCAGATCCACGCCGGGTCGCTTTTTCCGGCGGCCTGCGCTACCATGATGACGCCTTCAACCGCTTCCGGACCCGTTTCGGTTCCGACAGCCATGTCCTCGGATCAGACAGGTTGTTCGGCGCCGTGTCGCTGGGATCGCGCCTCCCCCTCTACCGCTGGGACGTTGTGAAAGGCCATCTTCAGTTTGATATCGAAGGATGCGTGTGGGCCCTGTTTGCTTTCAAAAAGCCGAGCGGCTGGCTCGGCGAGGGCTCAACCCTGCTCAACGCGGATTACTACATGGCCTTCATCACGTCATATTCATACAACAGCCTGGCCCTCCAGCTCCGCTTCTGGCACATGTCATCCCATCTCGGGGATGAATTCCTGCTGCTCTACCCGGAAATCTGGCGGAAGAATGTCAGCAACGAGGGGATCGATATATTCGCCTCCTACGCGATCATCAGGCAGGTGCGCCTCTACGCCGGCATCGGATGCGTGTACCACTCATTCAAATACGCGAAGTTCGATCCCTTCTACCTGGAATACGGAGCGGAGTTCAGGCCCTTCGACGTCGTCAGGATCGCGAAGACCCTTGACTTCCAGCCCTTCATAGCGGCGCACCTGAAAAACTGGCAGAACAACCATTTTGCCGTGAACGGGAACTATTCCATCGGGATAGAATTCGCGGCTCACAGGGAACGTTTCCAGCCGAAGATGCAGCTCTTTTTTACCTTCAGTCACGGGCCGTCGCAGGAGGGGCAGTTCTATCATTTTAAAACCACCTACTACAGCCTCACCCTGACCTTTGAATTGATATGAGGAAACCATGATGAGACGAACCGTCATCATCCTCTGCGCCGTTTTCCTCGTGCTGAACGCAATGCAGGCATTCGCGGTGGAGAAAACCGGAAACGAGCGCAGAAAGGGAATGGTCGGCGCGGCCACCGGCGGCGTTGCCGCGGCCATACTGGCGGAATACCGCTTCATCAGGCCCCTCGCCATCAGGTTCATGGGCGTATACGTGTACGGCCTCGGTACAAAGAACAGCCCCATTGTCACCAGGGGGGAGCAGCTCTACTCCGCGGTGCTCACACCGGCGTTCTACATCCCGACGCCGGTCGATTTCCTCGATCCGGTCCTCTTTTTCGGTGTGTCGTATTCCCACTACCGGTGGGAATCGCCCTGCTTTCCAAAACACGGCATCATCAACGACGTCACCTTCGGCGGAGGCGCCGGCCTCGGGTTCATTGTCGCGCCCTTCTGCCGGATCGGGATCAACTGCTGGATAAACTACGACTACAAGATAGACAAGGAATACGGCATGAAGAAAAAGGGGCGCCGCATCGCCCTCATACTGCCCTATATTGACATCTGCTTCATGTTTTAAAAAAGGATTTCCGGAAGCCGATCCCTCCCCGATCAATATTTTATCATTTAAATAAAAAACATTTGCAGAATCCTGTCTATGCACTATCATGTAGACTATAGAAACACATTGCACATACTATTATCACGAAACGGGAGGTGGATATGCGTTCATTAAAACCGGTCATTGCCTTTATTCTTGTTTTGCTGACCACCATTGCCTTCGCCTGGAAAGCAGGCGACCGGGTCCTCGGGCAGTGGAGCGACGGCCTCTGGTATCCTGCTAAAATATCCGGTGTGGCCGGGGCCGACTTTAACATTTCCTTCGATGACGGCGACACGGCGGTGCTTCCCGCGGCAAAAGTCAGGAAGATCAACTGGAAGATCGGGACAAAAGTCCAGTGTAACTGGAAAAGGGGGGGCACCTACTACACGGGGACGATAACTAAAATGGAGGGGGAATCGATCCATATCAGCTATGACGACGGCGACCAGGAGGATTCCACCATCAGCATCTGCCGGTCCAGGTGACACGTGTCATCATGCTTTGATGATGAAAAACGGCGATGAGAATCGCCGTTTTTTTATGGCATAATCCCTAAAAAGCATGACCTCCCCCCGCCTCCGGCGAGTACTCTTTTTAAATCCTCACCCCCTTAATCCCCCTCTGCGCCTTTAATCCTCACCCCCCTGCCCGCCATTTTTCCTCACCCCCTAACCCCCTCTCCATCAAATGGAGAGGGGGGAGAAAAGCTTATGACTCGTAGCCCTCTCCCCGTGGGAGAGGGCGCGCCGGAAGCGGGGTGAGGGTATATGGAGAGGGCGCGCGGAGCGCGGGTGAGGTCGGACAGCATAAAAATGCATTGACGATTATCAGCATAATCATAATTATTAACGGACTCATATATACAGCGATATCAATACAGAATGAATATAATTATTCTCAACGGCAACCCGGACCCCGGGAAAAAGGACCTAGACCGGTATATCAAGACCCTCGGGAAGGAACTCGAAGCCAGGGGCCATTCGTTCCAATCCTTTCCGCTCAGGGAGATGGACATCCGCTACTGCCTCGGGTGCTGGACCTGCTGGCTGAACACGCCGGGCCGCTGCGTGCACCGCGATGACATGGAAACTGTTTATAAAGCCGTCATGGCCGCGGACCTTGTCCTCTTCGCCTCGCCGGTGATCATGGGCTTCATGAGCGCCCTGCTGAAGCGCGCCAATGAGCGGCTCATCCCCCTCATTCATCCCTATGTCGTGCTGGCGGAAGGCGAATGCCACCACCTGGGCCGCTACGACCGCTATCCGGGCATCGGCCTTCTCCTGCACAAAGGGCCCGACACCGACGACGAAGACATTGCGATCATTGCCGACATATACCGGCGGGAAGCCATTAACTTCAAGACAACCTTTCGCTGCCGCTTCCTGACCGATCAATCCGTCAAGGAGGTGTCCCATGCGATTGCTGCTCTGTAACGGATCCCCCCGCGGCAAGAGGAGCAACACGACGATCCTCCTGAAGCAATTTACCGACGGCTTTTCCGCCTGCGCGGAAAACAGCTTCGAGGTCGCGTACCTCCAGCGCGTGAAGGAGCATGCCTCGATAGCCGAAAAAGCCCGCAGGGCCGACGCGGTCATCATCGCCTTTCCGCTCTATGCCGATTCGATGCCGGCCATTGTCAAGGACTTCATTGAAACGCTGGGCTCCGCGCCGCGCACGGGCCGCGCGACGAAGAAAAAGAGAGAATTTCCGCCCATAGGTTTCATCGTGCAGTCAGGCTTCCCGGAGGCTGTCCACTCGCGCTACGTGGAGCGGTACCTGGAAAAGCTGGCGCGGCGTCTTAACGGGAGATATATCGGCACGGTCATCAAGGGCGGCATCGAGGGGATACAGGAGAAGCCGCCCTATTTCACGAGAAGGCTCTTCATGGCCTTCCGCAGCCTGGGACGCCATTTCGGGGTCACCAGGGAATTCCATCCCATAATCATGAAGAAGCTTGCGGGCATGGAAAGACTATCCCCGATCGGCAGGATTTTTTTCCGCCTCTTCCTGGCCACCGGCCTGGTCGACTACGGCTGGAACAAGGTGCTGAAGCAGAACGGGGTCTACGAACGCCGCTTTGACCAGCCCTACCGGCCGTAACCGCCGATACAAACTGTCTGCGGAAAGAAAATTCATGGAACTGCGCACAAACAAAGATCAGCAATGGGATTATAAAACTTCTTCACCTCAGCAATCACAAACAGGAAAAGTGAAGGGCGCCCTGAAACTGGGGTGCCTGATACCCCTCCTCATTATCGGAGGTATCGCTTTTTATTTCTGGGGTTACCCGGCCCTGACGCCGGACACCATCCGCGGCGATCTGCTTGCCATGGCGCTGACGCCTACAAAGCAAGGAGCGCACAGGCTATGGATCGTGACCGACGGCTCGTTCAATTACATACAGTCAACCCAAACCCCGGGGAGCATGTCAATCGGAAGGAAATGCCTCTCCTGTAAAACATGGACCTACGTATACGATCCGGTCCGGAAAAAAATCATCCTCAAAATCGAGAATAAGCTGCATGACATTATAACGCTCATGGACATGGCCTACGGCAATGGGAAAGTTTGGCTCATCATGAGCGGGTACGGTAAAAACGAGCCGCGCATCGAGGCCTATGACCCCGAAACAACGAAACTGTTAATGGACACGAAATCGTTCACGGCCAGCCACCCCCTCCTCCGGGCAGGATTGTCCACCGTCAATTATAACGCCCGGGAGATGACTATATCCATCAACACGAAAGACGGTCTGCAGGGCGTAAAATACAGCATCGCGACAGGAGTGCTGTACCGGGACCATGCCGAGTGGAGAGAAAAAATTTTAAAGGATGAATCCCCCGCTTCCATGGCCGTAATGGCACAGGATGCAGGCAGCGGACCGAGAAAAAAACTGGTCCTGGTTTCCGGTTCGAGGGGCAAACTGAGAGAAAACGCTTCGAGCCTGGAGCTTTGGGCGGCCAATGAAAAACAGCTGGCTTTTTTCACCGGCACTTCGGGAAAATTGCTTACCGATAAAATATTCCTCGAAGGGATCATCTACCACCAGGACGAGAAGTGCGCCATCATCATCCACCTTGACCAGATCGGGAGGAAGGCGAACCGCATCATGGCATGCTACGACCTGGCTACAGGCCGCTTGAAATGGAGTGTATCGCCTGACCGGATGTTCAAGAAGATGAGAATAGACGAGGAAGATGACTCCTTTTCCAGCGTATTCTTCACCAAGGACAATATCAGGATCAGGCGATCGGGAAACCTGGTGGTGCTCCAGCTCAAGGGCGTCGGGCTTATGGGATTCGACTATCAAACCGGGAAAAACCTCTGGACCATGGAGATATAGGGGCTTTCCCCGTTTCCGCTGATAATCCGCAAAAATAATCTTAAACCCGTGACCCTCTCAAGCCGGCAAATCGTTGTATGCATCAGCGGAGAGGGGACCTTCGCCGTATCAGGTTGCCAGTAACAGCATGGAGTTTTCCATTGCCCTGCCGCCATCTGCGGCGGGGCAAAAGATTTAAAAAATCCAATTGACACCGGAAAAAACCTCATAGCGTAATGGAATTACAGCAGCGCGCGACAGTGTAACGAAAGGCTCATCCTAACAACCTATGATCGATAACAAGACCTTAAGCGACATCTACGACCGTCATCACCACGAGCTGTTCGTCTATATCTGCGGGTTCACGCGGATGCCGGAACTGGCGGAAGATTTTCTCCATGATGCCTTCGTGCGGCTCATACGCTATTCCCAGAAATACCCCCTCGATCCGGGGAACATCCGCGCCTTCCTCTACCGGACCGCCCGCAACATCTGCATCGACCACGCGCGGCGCAACCGCAGGCTGGCCATTTCTCCGCTACCGGAGAACCTTGAATCCGGCGCCGGCGCCCCCCAGGAAGACCTGGAGCTTCGCGAACTGCGAAGCAGGGTCGATTCCCTGGTGGACGCCCGGGACCCTGAATCACGCTCCGTATACCTGATGAGGACCGAGCTCGACATGCCGTACCAGGAAATAGCCGAAGCCCTGGGTATATCCGAACGCACCGCAAAAAGAAAGATGCGCTCGATGCTGGAATACCTTGCCGATTCCCTTGAAAAATCCGGTTTCAGGCTTTTTATGCTCTTTCTGCTGGCATTGCTGGCGGTTTTAATCGTTATATACAGGTGAAGAGGCGACTGATCCGTGACGAAGCACATGACAAATAAGGAACTTGCGGGATACATCGCCGGATCGATGAGCGACCGGTCGCGCGGCCTTGCGGCCGGGCACCTCGCGCGGTGCGACCGGTGCCGTGCCCGGCATGAAAAAATGCTCGCCGCCATTTCGCCGCGCTACCCCTCCCTGCAGGCCAGCCCCGCCGCCAGGACGCGAATCATGCGTTCCCGGGAAAAACTGGCGGGCGGCGAAACGGCTTCCGCGCCGAAGGGAATACGCTCCCTGCTGGCGCTGCATCCCCGGGCGATCCTCGCCGCATCGCTGACACTGATCGTCGCCGCGGTTGCGGTAGCCGCGCTCCTCATCCGCATGCCGGCAGAGCGGGAACGGCTCCACCTTGCCGTTATTCGCGCCGATGCCGGGGTCACCATCAATGACCGTCCCGCCCGGGAACACGCCCGGGTCCATGAAAGGAGTTCCATCAGGCTGCCGGATAAAACCATGCTGCGCCTGGAGCATGGCCGCGGCTTTTCCATAACCCTCACCGGGCCCGGCATCTTTTCCATTGACCGCTTCGCGTCCCGGGGTCAGGGGGAACATTTAAAGATGGAGTGCACCCTTGCAAGGGGGATTCTAATTTCCGCCAGTGACAGTACTGCTTCCATGACCTGCGCGTACAATACGCCCGGCGCGCGCGTGGAACCCATCGGCACGGAATTTCTTCTGCAGTCGGCTGGCGGAAAAACCCTGGTGGTGATGAAAGCGGGAAGCGTGCGGGTGAGGCCCGTTCAATCCGCGGAAAGCGTCACCGTGTCAGGCGGAAGCCGGTGCATGATAGATAAAAAAGCCGAAATTACACCGGCAGCACCGGAGGACATGACGATGTTCGGCAGCATGGAAAAGCTCCGCGCCGGGGCTTTCTCCCGGCGGCTCCTGAAACCCGAGCCGGTGGGAAAAGACGCCACATCAAAATCAGAAATTGACAATGGACGTCCCGTCGAACATGGAGTGCCCCGAAACGGTATCAGGCATAAATCAATGCCGGGAATACAGGACGACCGGGACAATAAGCGGGAAAAAGCCGATCGCCGTGAAAAAATTCAGGGGCCAGTAAAGCCGGGCATCCGTGAGCAGGAACGGATCAATAAAAATAAAAAGATTATCAGGGAAACGCAGAAAGTAATCAGGCAGAAAAGAAGAGCGACACGATAAGCCGCACGACATGACCGGGTATGATGTCCAGTTGGACCTGATCAAATTGTCTTCACCGATAACTATCGACCGTTTCCCATTTTTTACTCTGACCCCATGTTTAAACACCGATAGCAATCGGTTTAATCCATAATTATCCGCTATCCAGAAGTATTTTTACAGAATCAACCGATAACAATCGGTATAATACCACTTCCTGCTCTGACCCCCCCGATGTCCGGGATCCGCATTTCTGAACAATAAAAAAATATTGACCAGCCTGGATAATCCATAATGATTGATTGTTATCATCCAACATGCGGATCAAACAATGTCACCCGATAACTATCACAGCCTCTATAAGACCGAAGCCCCCCAGCCGGGGAAACAGAACAATTACGAAACAGCGTACCGGGAAGCCGCGGCCAGGCTATCACCGATAACTATCGATGAGATAGCCCGCGGAAGCGGCGCAAAAATCATTTCAACAGGCCCTGGAAAAGCCCTGCTTGTGCCCTTTCTCGGAGACGAAATAGTGGTTTCACATCCGGTTATATCAGTCAGCTATAATGACAGGGCCGGAGAAGTCCCCATGTGGGCAAAAATTTTGACGCTCCACTACCTGGGCCGGGCCGGTGGCGCACAACCGCGGGGAGAGCAGATAACCTTCAAGCAGCTGGAGGGAGGGCTCGGATATTACCCGGCGTTTGAGCGCCGGTGCATCACTCCCCTGCTGGAAGCCTTCAGCGCTGACACGGGCAGGTTCATGATGGCGGGAACCGCGGCCGGGGGAATGAAATCCTCCCACGGCGATTACGCCCTTGTCTTCAGAGCATTCCCCTGTATTGAAGTGACCTTCATCTTCTGGAAAGGCGATGACGAATTTCCGCCTTCGGGAAGCGTGATTTTCGATTCGTCAATATCCGATTATTTATCCACGGAGGACGTGGCGGTCCTCTGCAACATGATCGCGGTCATGATTTTAAAAACGCCTGTTACCCGCTAGAAGCGCGCCGGTCATTTTTTTCCTGGACCGGCGAGCATATCCTTCATTTTAACATCCGGATGATGATAGCGGTCATAGGCAGGTGTTTTTTTCCCGAACTGTATCGCCTTCTGGGGACACCACTGGATGCAGGCAAGGCACTGCTCGCAGTGATGGAGCCAGACCGGCCTGTCCTGTTCCATCGAAATGTTGTCCACCGGGCATACCTTCGCGCACATTTCGCAGCCGTTGCATTTTTCATCGGTCCAGAAATCCTTATCCATCTTTGGGATCATGTTATAGGTCCATTTATACAGGGCGGTGAAGATTATCCTCTGCCACAGGGGTCCCTTTTCTATATGGCCGGATTCCCTTCGCTTGATGAGCGCCGCGGCCTGTTTTATTTTTTCCCCGGCTTCACGGTGGAGCTTCTCAAGCTTTGCCGCGGGACCGGGCCCTCCCCAGGGGATATAATTGCTCGGCAGCACGATATCGAAACCGGCCGACAGGGTCATACCGCGCGACTGCAGCAGTACCTTCAGCTGGATCAGGGTGCGGGAAACCTGCCCCGCGTTCACCGCAAAGGCACAATAGTACTTTTTCGGGTCCGCGGTCATTTTTTCTATGAAGCGCAGCGCAAGGGAGGGCACGCCCCACATGTGAACCGGGAAGACCAGGCCCACCGCGTCGGCGCCGGCCGCGTCCGTATCGTTTTGCGCATACGCCATGGGGAGCAAACCGGCATTGCCGATTTCCGCCGCCAGGGCGCGTGCCGTCCAGAGCGAATTTCCCGTTCCGGTATAATAGTATAGTACTGTTTTCATATTATCCTCTTCCACAAATGATCGTTACATTATCATCGCACATAGCGATGCGATCCCCCTGTCCCCCGGAGGGGGCATGTATCAACATGCTTTATTATAATCAAATTCCACACTAGGTTAAAAATTTTTTCAAATATTCCTTATCAAGTATTTCCTTCGTGCCCCCTTCGGACAGGGGGTGCTGCCAGGTTCCTCGTATACGAAATCCTCCCCAGCTCATATGTCCACTAAAAATTGCATGATTACGGCATTTCCTTCTGGACATTCTTCAAGCCCTGCCATATTTTCCCCATCAGAATGAACATCGCACCGCAAAAATCATACGCAGCTGGAGAAGCAATGTGAAACTGGCAGTAACGGGCAAAGGCGGCGTCGGCAAGACCACGACCGCGGCGCTGATCATTCGGCACCTGGCAAAAGACGGGAAAAGGGTGATCGCCATAGACGCGGACCCGGACGCGAACCTCGCTTCCGCCCTCGGTTTTACCGATACCGGCGCCATCGTCCCGATTGCCGACATGGAGGCCCTGGTGGAGGAGCGGACCGGGGCAAAACCGGGCCTGTCCGGGTCCTTCTTCACGATAAACCCGAAAGTGGACGACCTGCCCGAAAAGCTCTGGATCGAAAAAGGATCGATACGGCTCATGGTCATGGGCACGGTCAAGAAAGGGGGCGGCGGATGCGTGTGCCCGGAGAGCACGCTCCTGAAAAACCTGATATCCCATGTCGTATTTTACCGCGACGACGTGGTGGTCATGGACATGGAAGCCGGCATCGAGCACCTGGGTCGGGGCACCGCAAGCGCCGTTGACATGGTCATCGTCGTGGTGGAACCGGGCAGGCGCAGTATTGAGACGGCTGAAAAAATCAGGAAGCTCACAAAGGATCTCGGCATCGAACGACTCGGCGTTGTGGTCAACAAGATCCGCGGAGACGGCGACATGGCCATCATACGGAAAAACCTCCCCGGCCTGAAGATACTGGGATGCATACCCTTTGATGAGAGATTAATAGAAGCCGACATCGAGGGACGCGAAGCGCCGGAGGAACTGGATGAAGCGATAGGCGGCATTCTGCGGCAGATCATCACGGCCGCGCAGTAACACGGCCGTCGCTGAAACAAAATCCTACAAATCGTCTTTTTCCTGAACGACCGGGTCCTTGCAACCGCTGTAGAAGCTGCTGGAGTTAACGACCTTCCATATTCCCTTGTCGTTCTTTTTCACGTGGATCGGCACATAGCCCAGGTCATGGCACGAAGTGCTTGCATGTCCCTTCCAGAGCAAGGGATCGGCGTCCTGATACGCGTGGGCGCGGATAACATACCGGTACGGAAGCGGCGGCAGGCGGTATCCTTCCGCCGTGCTCGTCCCCTCCACGAAGGACCGGGCGACATAGCCCTTGTCCTTCGCAAAACCGCTGCTGTTGAGTTTCATGGTTTCGGAAGAGCCCAGCTGCCACCCTTCGACCGAAATCCACCGCCGGGCCGTCAGCTTACTCTCAACCAGCTGGCTCTTATCCAGGGAAAGGATCAGGCACTGCACGCCCAGATCATAGTTGTCGATCATGATAAGGTGGGCCACCAGGTAGACGACTATTCCCCCCTGGGGTGTCACCGCAAGCCTGTTCCTGAAGGTTTTAAACTCTTCTGTCGTTGAAGGCACCCGGTCAACCATCACATGCCAGGTCCTGTTTTTTTCCCGCTCTTCCACGCGCGGCTCCGGATAGAGCGGTCCTGCCAGCGACGCCAGCAGAACGATTACCGCAAAAAAGCAACCAATGCTGTGTCTTTTCATAGGGACACTCCTCTGTAACATTATCAGCAGGCCGCGCGGGTGGTACCGCGGCGCGGCGGACGATATCATTCACGGTACAGGGCCCTGGCGTTCTCCGACTCCCACACAATCACAGAGACCATGGCAATGCCGGCGGGAAGCCCTCCCTTCATCTGGTTGTAGATATAACGCGCGATAATCTCCGAGCTCGGGTTTTCGCCCCGCAGGCCGCCGATCTCGTTCAACATCACGTGGTCCATGGGATCAATGGTCTTCTTTAAAAGCTTTTTCAGGTCGGAGAAATCCATGAGCAGGCCGATATCATTCAGGACTTCGCCCTGGACCGTCACTTCCACTTTCCAGTTGTGGCCGTGAACGGCCTCGCATTTGCCCTGGTACCCCTTGAGCTGGTGGGCCGAAGAAAAATAATCATGCACGGTGAGCTGAAACATCGGTCTATGCCTCCAGGTGCGCGGTTCTGAGCTGCTGGCTGTTCTCAAGCGAAAGGAAATCCTCGTCAAAGGAATACCAGATGACCCGGTAATCTTTCCGGAAGTCCCTGACGTCATCGCCCACGAACTTGCCGTCTATCAGGCAGTGCTTCATGAAATCGGCAATCATCTCCATCTCGCGTTCCTGCATGCCGAAGCGCGTCATCTCCTGCACGCCGATGCGGACACCGCTGGGATTGCTGACCTTCCCCAGCGGGTCAAAGGGGAGGAGGTTCATGTTGAGGATGATGCTGTTGTCCTTCAGGACGCGGCTCACCTCGTCGCCGCCGCCCAGGTCCTTCACGTTGACGGCGACCTGGTGGCTCTCGGTGTATCCGAACTCCTTCGCCTCGACGGAAAAGCCGCGGTTCTCCAGGGCAGCGGCCAGGGCCCTGGCGTTCTTGATCACCTGGTCGGCATAGGATTCGCCGAAAACGATGAACTCAAAGGTCGTTATCGCCAGGGCCACCAGGGTGTCCAGGTGATGGTTGCTTGAGCTCCCCGGGAAAGCGCCCTTGTCGATCCTGGCCCAGTCCGTGTCCTTCATGTTGCTGAAGATGATCCCCCGCTGCGACCCGAAGAAGGTTTTGTGCGTGCTGGCGTTCACCACGTGGGCCCCATCACGAAGCGGGTCGTGGAAGCGTTTGCCGGCTATGAGCCCCAGGACATGGGCCGCGTCGTAGATGAGGGTAATGCCATGCTCGCGGCAGACGGGCGCCAGCTCCTTTACCGGGTCGGGAAAGAGGTACAGGCTCTTACCCATGATCATGACCTTGACGGGCACCTTCCGCACTATGTTTATGGTTTCCCTGACGTCGATATGATAGCCGTCGGGCGTCAGCGGAAAATTGATGATATTCGATGAGTACTTGCCGACCGACCCGTGGCGGTGGTGGCTGATGTGGCCGCCGCCCGCGGTGGAGTTGACCATGACAATATCGCCGGGCCGGATATACCGGCTGAATACCGCGTCATTGGCAACGGTCCCGGACACGGGCCGCACGTCAAGGTGCTTGCAGTCCAGGAGCGATTTCAGGTGCTGCTTCACCCGGGCCTCGATCTCATCGATGATCTCCGTGCCCTGGTAATACCGCTCGCCCGGGTGCCCCTCGGCGTAGCGGTGACAGAAATCGGAACCCATGACCCCCCGCGCGCGTTTGCTCATGACATTCTCGCTGGCAATGAGGTTGATGGTGCTCATACGCCACTCGTTCTGGGTCCTGACAAGCTCTTCAATGCGCTCAATGTTACGCTGGTATATCATGACGGCCCCCTCCGGGTGTAGAGTAGGATATCCGCTAGATACTAAGTTACTAACGGTTTAACCGGTAAGTCAACCAGAAAGAATTATCAGGCAAAAAAAGATAGGCAGGGACGCGGGATATGCAATTCCAATAAAAAACACGGGTTTTATAAAAATATCCTCAATTTTTCTTATTGACAGCCGGGCAGCAATAATTAAAAGATTCATCATCAGGGCAATTAGCTCAGTCGGTTAGAGCGCCTGCCTCACATGCAGGAGGTCGATGGTTCGAGTCCATTATTGCCCAATTGTTTCCATCCATTATCGGCCGGGGTTGTTTCATCGTCCCCCAGGATCACTGGCGGGAAACAGTATGGCATCGGAAAAAACGCATTATTACGTACAATATTCCCTCTGTATAAAATTTTCCCGGTCACGACGGCATCGCCGCCTGCCTGAGCCATACGCGGAATTCGGTCCTTCCGGGGACGCTCACCATCTCGATCCTGCCGCCCAGCGAATCAACGATCTTCCTGCAGATGTCCAGGCCCAGGCCGATCCCCTCCCCGTGCTTTTTCGTAGTGAAAAAAGGCTCGAAAATACGATCGCGGATATCCTCAGGGACGCCGGGCCCCGAATCGATGACCGAGACGACGATCCACTCCTCTTTTTTCTCCGCGACAATCTCCAGGCTTCCCTTGTAATCCATGGCCTGGAGTGCGTTATTGAGAAGGTTCATCCAGACCTGGTTCAGGCCATTCCTGTTTCCCAGTACGAAAAGCCCCTCGCCATACCGCTTCTCCACCTCCACCCCGTATTTCAGCTTGTTATGGTACAGGGTCAGAACCAGGTCGATCTCGTTTACTAGATCCACCAGGGAGAGGTCTCCCGGTTCGTCCTGGCGCAGGTAGCTCCTCAGCGTCCCCACCACGTGGGACGCCTTCTCCGCTGCGATGGCGACAATCTCCCCCAGCCTCCGCAGCGAGGCGAGCGACGAGACCCCCTTCAGAATATCCCCCAGGTGCTCGCTTTTCAGCGGCTCCGGGTGCTCCTTCAGATAGCGGTGGAGCCCCAGGTCCGCGATGGTCTCCGCAAAGGCCCGGTTGTCAAGGGCCCCGGCCTCCTGGAGCTGCAGCCTGATGTCCAGCCTCGTTTTCCTGTCGATGCTCCGGTCTATCTGCACCGCGTTGTCGAGGCTCTCGGCCAGCAGCGAATCAAACCAGAATTTATCGTTTTTTCTCAGGCCCGCCACCAGGTCAGCCAGCTCGGGCAGACCATTATGGATAATGTTGATCATGGATCGGTTCGAAGATATTATGGCTCCCAGGGGGGTGTTCAGCTCATGCGCCATACCCGCGGCAAGCTGTCCCAGCGCGGCGAGCTTTTCGGAAAGCACCAGCTGCTGCTGGGTGTCCCCCAGGTTCTTCAGGGCCGTTTCCAGTTCTCCGTTGATCTTCACCAGGTTGTCGTAGGCCCTGCGCAGCTCCTCGGTGCGCTCCTGCACCTTCCTCTCCAGTTCCAGATTCATGGTCCGTATGGTCTCCTCGGCCTCCTTCCGTTTTGTGATGTCATGCTCGATTGCCAGGAGACACTCCTTTCCAGCGATGATTCCATGCCTGAGCCTGACCTCCGTCCAGAAAAAGTGACCATCCCTGTGCCTGCAGTGCCATTCGAAATGCTGCGGTTCACCGGCTGCGGCCTTCTTTAAAAACTTCACACCGTTCTCTTCATCATACGGCGGTATGCCAGAGCTGATATCGCCGAGTGTCAGATTCATCAGCTCATCATGGCTGTAACCGAACATCTTCGTTGCGCTTTCGTTCACGTCGACAAACTGCAGCGTCTCGATGTCATGTATCCAGATGGTTTCACCGATTTTATTGAATATCTCGCGATAGGTGAGCTCCGAAAGCTTCAGCGCCTCCTCGGCCCGCTTCCGCTCTGTGATGTCTCGGTCAAAGGCGACACCCAGAAACCGGCCCTTGCAGTCAATGTAGTTGGTGGTCACCTCCACCGGGAATATACGCCCGTCCCTGGCGCGATGCCGCGATTCGAATGTCATGGTGCCCGACTCTCGGAGTCTGCGCATATGATCCTCGTAGCCCCCGGCGGGGAAATCCGGATCGATATCGAAGACCTGCATCCGTGTGAGCTCCGCACGGGAATACCCCATGCTCTTCGATGCCGCCTCGTTGGCATAGATGATGTTACCGCCGTCATCGACCCAGAGAATGCTGTCCGAGGCGTGATCCATGGCAAACTGCGTCAAGCGCAACGCATCTTCAGCCTTCTTCCGCTCGGTGATGTCCAGCAGGGTGGCGCAGGCACCGGCGTGGGGGTCGCCGGGATCGATGGGTGCCATCCCCATCAGGACATCCCTCTCCACGCCGTCCCTGCGCCGCAGGTGCGCTTCAATCATCCCCCGGCCGCTCCGCTCTATTTCCCCGAAGAGATATCTGCCGACCTGTTCGAATTCCTCGTCATTTGTATATATCATCCTCGTACTTTGTCCCAGCAGTTCCTCCTCGGAATAGCCCGTGATCCAGCAAAACATTGCGTTCACCTGCTGTATCCGCCGCTCGACAACAGTGGCGATGCCCGCGGGACTCGCGTTGAAGATGCTCCGCATCACCCTCTCGCTCTCCCGCAGCTCCTGCTCTTTTTTCCGGAGCTCCAGCTCGGCATGTTTGCGTGTGTTGATGTCTGAAAGAACCCCGTTGATTCCCCTGAACAGACCGTTTTCCATTTTCGGGCTACTGGTGCTGCTGACCCACAGCGGGACCCCCTCGGGGTCGAGAATCCGATATTCCTCCGTTTCAGTGGATCCGGCGGCGACCCTGTAAAAGCTGGCGACCATTCGTTCCATATCCTCGGTATATATGAACTCGGCGAAATTCCTCCCGATATATTTATCCGGTCCGATCCCCAGGACCAAACGAATTGCGGGGCTCACATAGGTGAGCACCCCTGTCTCATCGGTTGAAAATATCACCTCGCGGATGCTCTCCACGAGCCCCCGGTACTTGCTCTCGCTCTCATCGAGCTCCCTGTTTGTCCTCAGGAGCTCTTCGTTGGCGGCCTCGAACTCCTCGTTGGTCGCCTCCAGCTCCTCTATGGCGGCCTGGAGCTCCTCGTTGGTGGCCGCCAGTTCCTCCTCGTGGCCCAGCGAAACTTCAATCTCCTTCTCCATCTGCCTGATCAGAAACCGCAGTAACACGACGATGGCCAGCAGGGCCGCCACGGCGATGAGCACCCTGTTCTGGTAGGCTGACTGATCGCTCCTCACGGCGATGATGATCCCCCGGTGGTGCAGCTCTCCCAGCAGGATATACGATGAAAGGAGGATTGATACCGTAAGGCCCAGCCCCTTCATGCCGAAGAACATTGCGGTGAGCATGATAGTGACGGCCAGGAGGAGCAGGGAAGGGGTGCCGATCCCGCCGAGATAGATGCCGTATATCGCGGCCAGCAGGAATAGGGAAACAGGGATGAACCTGGCGATCCTCCAGCGTCCCTTCCCGGCGAGATACCACCCGGTCATGAAGAGCACGCTCATGGCCGCCAGGATCATCACCGTGTCGTACTTAACCGATCCGAAGAGGGCGCCAAAGGTCCCGATGATGGATCCGGCAACGGTGATGGCCGCCATGGACACCAGGATCGCCCGGAGCATGTATTCATTGCGGGCTTCATTCCGGTCCGGCGAGGTTGTCCGGGTCAGGAAAGTCAAGGCGGATTTCACGGTGTTCATGGGGTTACTCTCCTGCAGGTGGATCCATATCCGGACGGATAGGGCCGGGATCCCGGAAACGGCGGCACTTGCAATTTACCCCGCGAAGAGAACAGATGAGGCGATCACGAACTGCGCCGCGTAGTAGAGCGCATGATTCACCAGAACATATACCGGTGTGTTCTTCCCCTCGCCGAAATACGTTCCCGAAAGAAAAAAGTCGGAGAGTAAAAATAAAATTCCGCCGATTGACATGACGATCCAGACTGTTTCGCCTGTTAAAACTGCCGCGACAATAGACGATGCAGCTACTGCCATCAAGATAAAGCCGTATATGAAACAGGTGGGTTTGAACTTCCCGTAAATCAATTTCATAGGCTTTTCCATCGCTATGGTCGCTGCCGCGCCGATGAGCGCTGGCACTATTGACAGCACAAGCGTTACTGCTGTCCAGTTATAATGCGTCACTATCGCCGCCAGGAAAAACAGGTGGCCTGCAAAGAAGGAATAGAATCCGGCGTACAGATACATGTCCCTGTCCTGGATATACATATATTTAAGATCCAGCCAGATGTCTCCCAGAAGACCGCAGACAAGACCGATTATGATAAGGAGGCCATAATTAAGCGCCGATGAGTTGGCGGCAACCGCCGCACACGCCGTTGATATGAAAAATACACTTGCGGCCGCCTTCGTGATAAGTACGGGCACGCTGACTTTTTTAACTCTTGCCGCAATGAAAACAATCGTTGTTACAATGCCGGGAACAAGTGCTATCCAGTATATTCCAGTGCCTGCCATGTTTTTCCTCCCTGAAGCATCTATACTTCATATTCTATTAAGGGACAAATTATAATAACGCAAGCAGAATTTTCTCTTATCTACTAAAATGGACTGTTCTGTCATAAAAAGTCATAGCAAAGCTCTCCGTCGATCTTTTACCCTCAAAACACCGCCTTATAACCGTTAGTTTTCATCCATCTTTCGGCGGCCATGCATTAATCATGCGGCATATACTGTTCAGGCATTTCCCGCAGGAAAGGTGCCCTCCTGGCTGCTGGACCGTTTATTATATCGCCATCATCGTATTTCCTTGACTTTGCTTAATAATACCCTACACTGGTAATTGCGCATTTTGAAATAACAATCAAGCAGAATCAGGCGCCCCATGCACACCCTGAGAACACACGGCAGCCCGCCCTATTCAACCGCGGTCATACACGGCGGTCCCGGCGCCGCCGGCGACATGAAACCGGTGGCGGAGATACTCTCCCTCTCAAGGGGAGTCCTTGAACCGATGCAGACAGCCTTCTCCATTGACGGACAGGTCCTTGAATTGCACGCGGTTTTACAGGAAAAATCCGAATTCCCTGTTACGTTGATCGGCCATTCCTGGGGCGCCTGGCTCAGCTTTATCTTTGCCGCCGGGCATGCCGGACTTGTTAAAAAGCTTATACTCGTTGGGAGCGGTCCCTTCGAAGAACAGTACGTGCCGTTGATGCAGGAGACCCGGCTCAGCCGGCTTTCAGAGGCAGACCGGAAACTCACCGCGGCTTTGACAGAATCCCTCGGCGATTCCGGGTTTAACAATAAACAGGACGCATTAATGAAGCTGGGGGCGACGCTCGCGAAGGCTGATTCATATGAACCGATCAGCCCGTATAACAGCACAATAGAGGTCCAGCCGGATATCTTCATCGCCGTCATGGAAGAGGCCCGGAAGCTGCGGAAAAGCGGCTCCCTCCTCTCATTGGGAAGGCGGATTGAATGCCCCGTAGTCGCCATCCATGGTGATTATGACCCCCATCTCTTCAGGGGCGTCGCCGAACCTCTTTCGCGCGTCCTCAATGATTTCCGCATGATCCTGCTGGAAAAGTGCGGCCATTACCCCTGGAAGGAACGACACGCCCGGGATGCATTTTTTTCAAGCCTGGCGGGCGAACTTCAATAAAAACGAATACAGCGAAAAAAATATATTTTTTTGTTTTACTATTGAACCGCCTGTGCTTATTGTTTATATGATAGATGCATTTCATATATTGATAGTTATTATATGAATAATCATAACATACTAATCGTTGAAGATGAGGCGATAACCGCGCTGGATGTGCAGAACATCCTTTCAGGCTTCGGCTTCAACGTGATCGGCATCGTTTCCACCGGCGAACAGGCCATTGAAAAGGCCGAGACCAGCCATCCCGACATTATCCTCATGGACATTGTACTGTCCGGCAAAATCGACGGCATCGCCGCGTCATTGACCATCAAGGAGCGTTATGACATCCCGGTTATTTACATGACGGGCAACGCGGACATCATGACCGTCAACAGGGCGCGGGAAACTTCCCCTTACGGGTATATCGTCAAGCCGATCAACCGCCAGAACCTGTATTCAACCATTGATACGGCGCTGCACCGCCATCACCTGGAAACGGAAATTAAAAATAAAAGCGAAGAATTGGAAATGGCGAACGTGATCATGGCGGAGGGCAAGGAGCGCTACGAGAAGCTGTTCGAAAACGCCGGCGACGCCATCATGATTATAAAGAACGACGTGGTGGTCGACTGCAACAGGAGCACCATGGAGATCTTCGGCTGTGAGCGGGACGATATCGTCGGAAAGATTCCCGGCAGGCTCCTGCCGTCCCATCAGCCGGACGGCAGCGATTCACAGGCGCTGGCCGAGGAAAAGATACGCGCAGCTCTCGGCGGCGTGCCGCAGCACTATGAGATGCTGTTCGCGCGCATGGACGGCGCCACGTTCTACGCCGAAGTCAGCCTCAACACCATAGAACTGCGGACCGGCGTCCACATCCAGGTCATCGTCCGCGACATCAGCGACCGCAAGCGGGCGGAGGCGGAAAAGGAGCGCATCCAGTCGCAGCTGATCCAGGCGCAGAAGATGGAAGCCGTCGGGACCCTGGCGGGCGGGATCGCCCACGATTTCAACAACATGCTCGGCGGCATCATCGGGAGCCTGAACCTCCTCGATATTCTGTCGGAAAAAGAGGACCTGGTCCAGAAAGAGGCATTCAGGAAATACCTGGATACCGCGATGGATTCATCGCGGAGGGCGGCTGAAATGACCAAGCAGCTCCTCATGCTGTCGCGCAGGCAGGAGCTCCGGTTCGCCCCGGTCGACATCATGCAGTCCGTCAAGCACGTGATGAAGATATGCAAGAACAGCTTTCCAAAATCTATAAACCTTGATTTTACGATCGCGGATTCCGCCTTCATGGTAAACGCCGACCTGACCCAGGTCGAGCAGGTCCTTCTCAACCTCTGCGTGAATGCGTCCCACGCGATGACCATCATGAGGGCCGAAAGATCAAGAGAGGGCGGAACGCTGTCGGTCCGGACCGCACGCGTCAAGTGCGATGCCGATTTCCGCGCCCTTCACCCCCAGGCCGGCACGGATAACGACTATATCCGGATCACCGTGAGCGATACCGGCGTGGGCATGGACGAGGAAACCCGCAAGCGGATCTTCGAGCCCTTCTTCACCACCAAGGCTCAGGGAAGCGGAACCGGCCTGGGACTTGCCATGGTGTACGGCATTGTGAACCAGCACCGGGGATTCATAGACGTGTATTCCGAAGCCGGGTCAGGCTCGACCTTCACCGTCTACCTTCCCGCGCTGGACATGCCGGCCGGGAGCGAATCAGGAAGGGAAAAACCCGAGGGCATCGTCCATGGCACCGGCCGGGTCCTGGTCATCGACGACGAACCGTCCATCCTCCGCATCGCCCGGGGAATGCTGGAACAGTGCGGGTACGAGGTGCTGACCGCCGAAAACGGCAAAGACGGGATCATGCTCTACGAAAAAAATCCGGGCGCCATCGACGCCGTCATCCTTGACCTGTCCATGCCGGGCATGTCCGGCCAGGAGGTGAACAGGCGGCTGCACGACATCAACCCCTCCGTCAGGGTGCTCATAACATCGGGCCTGGCCGAAGATGACGACATCAGGAAAACCAGCACCGGCGGCTTCATCCAGAAGCCGTATACCGCCTTTGAGCTGTCAACCATGCTGAAGAAACTGCTTGCCTGAAGGATTTTGCGCGATACAGAGAGGTATGCCATGATACGGCCATGCGTTGCTTCTGACTTCGACGCCATGCACGAAATTATAAACGACGCGGCGCAGGCCTACCGCGGCGTGATCCCCGGGGACCGCTGGCACGAACCCTACATGCCGCGGGAAGAACTGCTGCGCGAAATCCGGGACGGCGTGCGATTCTGGGGATATGAAGCAGACGGGAAACTCATCGGCGTGATGGGGATCCAGGATGTGGGCGACGTCACCCTTATCCGCCACGCCTATGTCTCAACGAAGGAACGGAGAAAAGGGATCGGAAGCGAACTCCTCTCGGAACTCGTCACGAAAACGGACCGGCACCTCCTGATCGGGACCTGGGCCGACGCCGCGTGGGCTGTGAGCTTTTATGAAAAGCACGGTTTTCGGCTTGTATCGCGGGATGAGAAAGACCGGCTCTTGAAAAAATACTGGAAGATACCGGCCCGGCAGGTGGAAACATCCGTGGTCCTGTCAGACCGGTGATCGTTGCCGTTCAGGCGGCAGGAATTCCGCGGCTCCCGGTGCTACAGGCAGAGTATCTCGTCCTCGGTGAGGTCTTCAACCCGCACGATATCAATCCCTTTAATGCGGGCCGCCAGTTCCTTGGATGAGATTTCCGGCATGGTAATGATGATGCGCCACCCGTTGTCCTTCGTCCAGTTCAGGAACTTCCACGCGTAGCAATCCTTGCAGTGTACCGCCTTCTTCTGCAGATAGGCGTCCCCGGACAGGCTTTCCAGCGGCGCGTGCCGTTCGCAGTCTATGCTTTTGCAGAATGTTCCAGACTCATATTTCTTATGCATGTGGCACCTCTCTGCTATTTAATTTTTCCCGGAATCCTGGATTCCGCACGTACCCTTTACCCGCACTCTATAAGCCCGGCTGGAAATAATCAACACATTTTCCCAAGATTGATCCTTGGCCAGCCGTACATGCGTCTATTTCGACCCGGGCATGCTCGTAAACACGCCAAGCGGATCGACGTCTGCGCGCAATATTCCCAGAATCTCCGCGGACGGCGCCGGCGTTACCGGTATGTCGCCGTCAGGCTTCATGAGCTCGAAACCGGTGGCCATCTGCGCCAGGCCGAAAGCCACCCCGGGATTGAGAGATTTCACCCGCATGCGCTTCGATTCCGATTCGAAATCATATACACCCGCGTTGGTCACCACCGCCACCGGACCCTGCCCCAGGAGGCCGGCCTTCTTCCTTGAATCGCCGCCGGTGAGAAAACCCACGGACGTGATAAAGTCCACCTTCGTAACGAACTTGTCCGGCGACTGGATGCCCACGAGCACCATTTTTTCGCTCAGGGACGAGAGGTCATTGTTGCCGCCCGAACCGGTCAGTCTGACCTTCGGCTTCAGCAGATCAGTTCCGATCATGTGCGTGTTGATGTTCCCGTACATGTCTATCTGGGCGAACCCCAGGAAGCCGATGTCGACATAGCCGTTGTAGGCCTGGCCGAATGAATAGGACATTTCCAGGATCATGGGGGATTTGCGCCAGGTGAAGGGACCGCCCACGGACCAGGGCATGCCGCCTTGGATGGGGTCCTGCCCGCCGGACTCGTACACCATGGTGATGTTGGGGGCATGGGTCTTGCGGGCGAGAATTCCCGCCACCATGGGCAGGCCGGTACCCACGTAGACTACCTGGTGATCCTCTATCTGCAGTGCGAGATTATAGGCAACCATTTCAAGGGGATTGGCCGGTTTCATGTCTGTCATGTGTCATACCCTCCTTTTCAATTAACGACGGCAGCGCAACTCAGTAGTAAATTCCCGTCTCGGTTTCAATCGTTTTGAATTCCTGGTAGGAGAAATCAAAACCCAGGTCCTCATTGTCATACTCTTCCGCCCTGGTGAGCCGGCGGGAATTGGCTATCCATTTGGCCCCGCCCAGCTTATCAATAAAATCATACTGGTCTTTACAGGAAAAGATCCAGTATTCGAAGTATTCGTCGATGTTTTTCTGGGACTGGCACGCCCAGCGCATGAGCTTTTCCCACCACTGGCGCGACCAGTAATAGCAGCCGGGCATGCTGCCGGGCGCCGCGCCGAAGGGAAGCTCAACGACGGCGTCCACGCAGGTGAAGGGGATGACCACGCCCTTGTTGTTGCTTCTCAGATCGCCCGGGGGCACGATCTCCTCCGCGGTGATTATGACGCGCCGCGCCGCCGCCGCCAGCGCGATGTCATTTATCGGCGGGCCGTACATGCGCGCGTTGCCGAAGCGGTCCGCCGCCTGGACGTGTATGATGGCACAATCGGGATAGAGGGCCGGCACGAATACCACCGGGTCCGGATCGGCGCGCATCGGGTTCTGCATCACCTTCACATAGGCGTTGTATTTCAGTATATCGGAGCCGAGGAGCTGTTTGCTGAACAGGCCCGGAACACCGAGCTGGGCCGCCTTGAAACCCTGGGCCATGCTGCCGTGGCTCCATTCGGAAAGGATCGTCGTTTTACCCTCTATGACCGCGCGCGAATAGGCCCGGTCGTATCCCCGCATCTCCGCGCCCGAATAGGAATTGTGCGAGTAACGGGCGGAGCCGAAGGCAATCATGTAACTCTGGTTCGAGTTCGGCGAACCGATCATCTGTATGTTCTTTTTCTTCTGCCGGAGGATCTCGAAGTAGGCCTGCATCGGGGTTCGGACATAGCTGAACCCGGTGTCCGTGAGGACGTCACCGTCCTTCACGAATTCGCCGACAGCCTCCCTGAGCGAAAGCCTCTTGTCACGGCGCGAATGGTCTTTTTTAAGGTGAGCCGCGCGGGCCGATTCGAAGTCAACAAGGGGATCAAGGATTTTCGGGTCTTCGATTTTCAGATTTTGTAACGCTTCTTTGTTATAATCGAACGCGCTCATAACCGCCTCCCTCATGGATGATTACACCGTAAACATACTGTTTTTCAGTAAGATATACAATCCTTCCAATGAGTGATTTTAAAGGCGGAAATCCCACAACAATAGCTACAGGCGGATAGCTAAATCTGTTACAATACTTGATTTTTAGAAGTAATTATCAGGCCGATGTGATGGTAATGACGTTCTGAAGACGCCGGGACGGCACGCCGGGGCCGGTCTATTCCTTCCCGCTGTTATACCGCGCGATTGCCTGATTGAGCGTGGAGGCCTGGTAGCCCACGTAGACCCTGTTGCCGAGTATGAACACCGGGACCGGCACTTCCTTTTTCACGGTCGTTGCCTCTGAAATCTTTTTTAGATAGTAAGGGACGCCATTGACGAGGGCAAAGGCGTGGGGCGTGTTGTATTCATAGATGAAGGGCTTGCCGCCGCTGCGGGCCTGTATCTGCTGCAGCATGGCGATCAATTTACCCATGTTCTGCCGGTTCACCGCATCAACCCGGTTCATGGCGTTCCGCACGTCATACGAGACCATGGTGATGCGTGGATAGCGTTTCAGAACGGCGGGGAGCTCTTTTTCAGCCTGCCTGCAATGGGGGCACACCTGGCTCTTGAAGAAATGCAGATAGAGACGGCTTTCCGCCGCATCGGCGCGCTGCGCCGCAAGTCCCGCCGTGAAGGCCAATAGACAATAGAGAATGATCATTCGTTTCATACGCTTCCCCCTGGTCTTGATTTACTGCGGCTTGATCAGCTGCTCACCCTGTTTCCATCCGGCAGGGCAATACCCTCCCCCGCCCTTGCCCACCGCGACCCCGGCCGAAACCTTGCGGAGCAGTTCTTCGGCGCTCCTGCCGATGGCGTCGTCATGGATTTCGCAGGCCACGATGACGCCGCCCGGATTTATGATAAAACTTGCCCGCCGGGCGGTGCCGGCATCATCATTGTACACGCCGAACTCCCTGCTCAGGCGTCCGCCGCGGTCGGCAAGCATCGGGTAGGTTACCGCCTTCACCAGCTCGTTCTGGCCGTGCCAGGCCCGGTGCACGTACGCGGAGTCGGTGCTGACACTGGCTATCTCCGCGCCGAGCTTTTTGAATTCAGGATAGAAATCAGCCAATTCCTTCAGCTCCGTGGGACACACGAAGGTGAAATCAGCCGGATAAAAAAACAGGACCAGCCATTTCCCCCGGAAATCGGCAAGGTTCATCTTTTTCATGGCGCCGGCGTGAAACGCGTCGAGGGTCATCATCGGTGCCTGCCGGCTGATAAGGGAAACCGGTCCCTGTCCATCACGGAGAGCATGCGGCCGGCCCGGCTCGGGAGGCCTTGCGCAGGACAGCGACAGGGCAGCAGCGCAGAGCAGGACTGTAACTATTCTTTTCATTTGACCGCACCTCACCTTAGAATCGAAGAACCGCGCATGGCGGCTGCATTCCGCTGAAGAACGCATGCGGACGCATCTTGATCATGATACATCGTAAAACAGCAATGTCAAGCAACTGGCGGATAAATTTTCCGCATCCAGGGTGTGATTTTTCAGAAAATTTGACTCATTAGAATTTGTAATTATTTGTTATATTTTGTAATTTTTATCACTTTCAGGTTTTCAGCAAAGAAAATTTTTTCAATTTGAACACCACCCGGGCCGTATGTTAAGAAAAACATGTTGCAAAAAAACACGCAAAAAAAAATTAATCATATATAAATAGTAGAGAAGTAAGTTTATCGCATAACAATGCAATTAACATTGCTCGTATATTTCAAGGAGGTAGCGTATGCCTATATCCCGAAGGGATTTTCTTAAACTCTCGGGTATGACAGCGGCCGGTGCATTTGTCGGCGGCACAGCATTCCTGAGCGGTTGCAAATCGGCCGAGAAACTGAGCGGCACGAAAGAATCAACCACCATATGCCCGTACTGCGGCGTTGGGTGCGGTCTGATCGTATCCACCAAGGGCGGAACAATCGTCAATATCGAAGGCGATCCCGATCACCCCATCAACCAGGGAAGCCTCTGCTCCAAGGGGAGCGCGCTGTTCCAGGTCGGAGTCAACGAACGGCGCCTTACCAAGGTCCAATACCGCAAACCGTACGGGACCCAGTGGGAGGAGATATCATGGGACGACGCCATCAAGAAGATAGCCCGGCGCGTCAAGGAAACCCGTGACGCCACGTTCCAGGAAAAAGACGGCGAGGTGGCGGTAAACCGGACTCCGGGCATAGCGAGTCTCGGCGGGGCGGCCCTCGACAACGAGGAATGCTACGTCCTTACGAAATTCATGAGGACCATCGGCGTCACCTATCTCGAACACCAGGCCCGAATTTGACACTCCGCAACTGTCGCCGGTCTGGCGGCAACATACGGACGGGGTGCCATGACGAATCACTGGATCGATATTAAAAACGCCGACGTGGTGCTCATGATAGGCAGCAACGCTGCCGAAAACCATCCCATTTCATTCCGCTGGATAGTCAAGGGGATGGAGGAACGGGGGACCAAGCTCATTGTCATAGACCCCCGCTACACCAAATCGGCCTCCCTCGCGTCCCTGTACGCGCCCATACGCTCCGGGACGGACCTGGCCTTCCTCAACGGTATCATCAATTACGCCCTTGAGAAAAACAGGATTCAGAAGGAGTACGTGCTTGAATATACCAACGCGTCCTACCTGGTTAATCCGGACTTCAGGTTCAACGACGGCCTTTTCTCCGGATACGACGCGGGCAAGCGCAACTACGGCGACCGCACGACCTGGACCTATCAGGCAGACGCGAAAAAGATACCCAAGCGCGACAAGTCATTGAAAGACCCGCAGTGCGTGTACCAGCTCATGAAAAAGCACTACGAGCGCTACACGCCGGAGAAAGTCGCGGCCATTACCGGCTGCCCGAAGGAAACATTCCTCAAGGTCGCCGAGCTGATGACATCGACCCATAAACCCGACAGGGTGGCGACCGTCATGTACGCCATGGGCATCACCCAGCACACGGTGGGAACCCAGAACGTGCGCGCCCTGGCCGTTCTCCAGCTCCTGCTTGGAAATATGGGAATCGCCGGCGGCGGCATCAATGCCCTCCGCGGCGAATCGAACGTGCAGGGATCGACGGACCACGCCCTTCTTTTCCATATCATGCCGGGCTACATGCCGGCTCCCAATGCCAAGGCCCATGCCAGCCTGGAGGCGTACAACAAGACAACGCCCCAGAGCAATGACCCGATGAGCATCAACTGGTGGTCGAACCGGCCCAAGTACCTGGTGAGCATGCTGAAGGCCTGGTACGGCGACGCCGCTACCAAGAAAAATGACTTCTGCTACGACTGGCTGCCGAAGTTCAGCAAGCCCGCCCCCTACATACTCCTCTTCGAGGACATGCTTAAGGGGATCATCAAGGGCGCCTTCTACATGGGCACCAATCCTGTCGTGGGCGGACCCAACGCAAACCGGAACGCTCAGGCGATGGACAAGCTCGACTGGCTCGTCGCGGTAGACCTCTGGGAAACCGATTCGTCCATCTTCTGGAAGCGCGCGGGAGTAAACCCGGCTCAGAACAAGACCGAGGTGTTCCTCCTGCCCGCGGCATCTTCCGTTGAGAAGGAAGGAAGCGTCTCCAATTCAGGCCGCTGGGCCCAGTGGCGCTACAAGGCCGTGAATCCGGTTGGAAAATCAAAATCCGACCTGGACATCATCGACCTGGTATTCAAGGAAGTCAGGAACCTGTATAAAAAAGAAGGGGGCAAGTTCCCCGATCCGATACTGAAATCCAACTGGAACTACGTTGAAGAAGGCGAGCATGAAGCATCACCGCACCTGGTCGCGAAAGAGATCAACGGTTACACCTGGCCTGACAAAGAACAGATAAAGAATTTCCTCGATCTCAAGGATGACGGTTCGACCGCGTGCGGCAACTGGCTCTACAGCGGCAGTTATCCAGGGTCGAGTAAAAACATGATGGCCCGCCGGGGCACGAGCGACTCATCGAATAAAATCGGCATGTACCCGGAATGGTCCTGGTGCTGGCCGCTGAACCGGCGCATCATATACAACAGGGCCGCGGTCAACCGCAAGGGCGAACCATGGGACCCCAACCGCTGGGTGGTCAAGTGGACCGGAAGCAAGTGGAAGGGCGATGTCGTAGACGGCGGCCCGAAGGCCGGACCGGATGCGAAAAACCCCTTCATCATGAACAACGAGGGCGTGGGACGTCTCTTCGCTCCCGGCAAGGCACTGACGGACGGTCCCTTCACCGAACACTACGAGCCGATGGAGACGACGACACCAAACTTGATGAACAGCCAGAAGGTGAATCCCGCGTCGGTCATTATTGGCGAGGTGGCGGGTCAGTTCGGCAACCCCGGCCAGTACCCCTACATTGGAACTTCCTACCGGGTGGTCGAGCACTGGCAGGCCGGCGCCATGACGAGGAACCTGCCCTGGCTCACCGAGCTCGTTCCCGACATGTTCTGCGAAATCAGCCCGACCCTGGCGGCCGCCAAGGGGATCAAGAACGGCGACAAGGTGTCGATACTGAACGCCCGGGGAAAAATCTCCGCCTATGCCCTGGTGACCGAACGCGTCCAGCCCCTCAACGTCAACGGCAAGATGGTCGAGATGGTAGGGATGATCTGGCACTTCGGTCCCGGCTGCGCGTCCACCGGCGACGCCTGTAATCAGCTCACCCCCTCGATCGGGGACGCCAACACCATGATCCCTGAATTCAAGGCGTTC
>CAZZHU010000034.1:0-30638 GCA_964654045.1 uncultured Leptospirales bacterium | reverse complement strand
ACCCACGTGAAGAGAAAATACGGACCCGGCATCTGGGCGGACATGATGTACCGCGCCACCTGGGCCCCCTTCGTGCCGCACTGGTTCGACTTCATGCTGATCAGGAAGACCGGCAGCAGCGCCTACTCGCTCTACAGGGACACCATGGACGAGATGGAGCGGCTCTGGAAGGAACAGCTTGACGGCCTCGAGTTCACCGGGGCGAAGCCGCTTCATAAAACCAATCCGAAATACTGGACCTATCACAACGCGCCCCAGTATACTCCGGACGGGAGCGTCATCACTCTCCGCTACGGCATGAAGGACATCTATTCCCTGGTGAGGATAGACCCTGCCACGGGCAGGGAGACCAGGCTCTGTTACCCGGGGCGGATAAATTTTACCGCCCCCTCCGTGGCGGGCGGCCGCGTGGCCTGGTCGGAGCAGGTCCCCGACCTCCGGTGGGGACAGCGCAGCTACTCGGTCATCGTGATCTACGACCTGGAAACGAAAAAGAAGCAGGCCCTCACCGAAAACAGCAAACTCTTCGCGCCTGCCCTGTCGCCGGACGGGAAGAGGATCGCCGCCGTTGAATATACGCCGAAGAACGAGTGCTCCCTGGTGATCCTCGACGCGGACACCGGCGCCGAGTTGAAGCGCTTCGCCGCCGCTGACAGGGACAGGGATTTCATCCAGACGCCCCACTGGTCCCCTGACGGAAAATCCATCGTCTACGCGAGGATCAATCCTCTCAGCGGAAAAGCCATCACCCTCATGAACGCAGAAACCGGGACTTCAGCCGATATAGTCCCCTGCACGGCGCAGAACCTCTCCTACCCTGTCTCGGACGGCAGTTTTATCTATTTCGTGTCGCCCCACTCCGGAATCGACAACATCTACGCGGTCAACATCGCCACGAAAAAAATCTTCCAGGTGACGAGCAGGAAATTCGGGGCCTATTATCCGTCCCTGTCCCCTGACGGGAAAAAGCTCGCCTTCAATGACGTCACCGCCGACGGATACACCGCCGTCGAGATGGACCTTGACCCGGCGAAGTGGATCCCCCTGGAAATGGTGCGGGACCGGAGCGTCCGCTACTTCGAGCCGCTCATCGCGCAGGAGGCGGGCAGAGACATCACGAAAGATATTCCGGCTGAAGCGTACGAATCGAAGAAATTCAACCACTTCACGCACCTGTTCAACATCCACAGCTGGACCCCCATGGCGAACCCCTTTTCACAGGACCTGTCCCTCACCCTTTCGTCGCGCAACCTCCTCGGCACCACGGAGATCTCCGCCGGGTACAACTACAACTGGAACGAGAAGACCCACGCGGGCATCCTGAGCGTGAGCTACGCCGGATTGTATCCGATCATCGACGCCAGCCTCTTCTACGGGACCAGGGCCTCGACCTATGACGTTTCCTATTACTACGGCATGATAGAGGATACCTACCGCTACCAGTGGCGCGAGCTCAGGCCATCGGCAGGTGTGCGGGTCCCCTTCAACCTGTCGCGGAGCCGCTTCGACACCTACCTCACCCTGGGCGTGCGGGGCAGTTATGTCCAGGTGTACGGCATGGACATCCCGTCGCGCTACTTTACGGAAAACCGGAACCACAACGGCGGCTTCATCCCGATCACCTATTACGCCAGCTTCTACAACGGCTACCGGTGGTTTGCCGACATCAACCCGGTCTGGGGGCAATCTATTGTCATCCTGTACCGCCACACGCCCTTCAGGTTTCACACGAAAGGAAGCCTCTTCTCGGTAAGCGGGACCTTCTATTTCCCCGGCATCCTCCCGCACCACAGTCTCTTCCTTCAGGGAGCGTACGAGAGCCAGGCCCCCCGCGAGTACCGCTTTGCCAGCGAAATGACCTTCGCGCGCGGCTACGACTACGAGTTCTCGCGGCACACCGCGAAGGGCGGGGTCAATTACACCTTCCCGATCTTCAACCCGGACTGGAACCTGCTGCACGTGCTCCACTTCAAGCGCTTTTACGCCAACATCTTCGGCGACTATGCGGTATCCATGTCCGAGAACAATAAAAAGCTCCAGGTGACCGAGTATTACCGCTCGGCCGGCCTGGAGCTCTACGCCGAGATGCGCTTCTTCTCCATCGAGGTCCCCGTCATCCTGGGCGTGCGCGGCTTCTACCGCTTCGACCAGCATGACGTGTACGTGCGGCCCTATGGGTTCGAATTCCTCTTCGGGATAGGGACGGACTTCCTGAGCGTTTTTAATAGAAAAACCTATATGTAGTGATCCAACCTGTCATTGCGAGGAGCCACTGACAGACCCGCTTGTCCCCCCGAGGGGGGTGAGGTCTACGGCCCTCAGGGAGACAGGGGGTGGTATAAAGGGTGCATATACGCGGATAAGCAGACTGGCCCAATTTATTCCTTGACTATTTTATTAATTCGTATACTGTTTCTTATAGCGGTATGCAACAACGTCGCCAAAATTCAACAAGGAGACTGGTCAGAATGAAAATGTTAAAAAGTGCTACTATTGTAGTGTTGATCGGATTTGTCATGGGAGCGGCCTTCGGCTGCAAGAAATCTTACGTAAATCAACTGGCTGATTTAGAGAAAAAAGCGTGCGCCTGCGCCGACAAGGGATGCGCTGATTCCGCCTTCAAGGATTTCATGACCGTTGTCGAGGATATGAAGAAAACAGAAGCGAAGGTATCCAATGAAGACGGGCAGAAACTCGGGACAAGCACGGCGAATATAGTAAAGTGCCTCATGGCCAAGGGCGTGTCTCCCCTCACGATACAGCAGGAAATGCAGAAGTTCAAGTAACCTTTAACGCCTGTCATATTATCTCTTCATTAACTCCCTGGATCCTCCGGAAGAGGCTCCAGGGAGTTATACAAAAATTGCCCGGTGCAATGTAATAAAGGAGCTATACCGAAAATGAAAAAGATGCAGAAAATAACCGCGATACTTGCTGCCATCGGCATCATGCTGCCGGTTGCCGGCTGTAAAAAATCCTACGTTGATCAGATGGCCAGCCTGGAGAAGGAAGCGTGCGCCTGCGAAAAGGGAAATTGCGCCGACAAGATATTCAAAAAATACCTGGGAATCGTTGAAGATTACAGGAAAACAAAGACCAAGCTTACAAAAGAAGATGAGCAGAAGCTTACCAAGAGCAACTATAACACGATACGCTGCCTCCTGAACAGCAACCTGTCTCCCCAGCAGTACCAGGAGGAAATGAAGAAGATGACCGAAAAATACCGCTGATCTTTTCCGCGGGATTCCCGGACGTGACCGGCATGGCCGTCAGGCGATGTTCCGGCGCAAAAAAGACCCGGTGACGAAGCGTGGATGCGCTGTTCCCCTGGTTCCTCAATCGAAGATGACGACGTTCCCGGTCTTTCCCTTGTTCTTGAATACTTCTTCGATATATTCCGCTTCAAGCCTGACAAACAGCGCCGCATCATCGGCGCCGATGGGATCCTTGCGGACCACGCCCGTCTTCGGCTCAAAAACTATTTTTTTCCTCTCCAGGCCGCCGAGGTCCTCGTCCTCGATCGTTATTTTTTCCAGCTCGAAATACTGTTCAACGAACTGAACATTTCCCCTGGCGATATCGCTCCCCTGCTGGCCGCCGCCGATAGCCCCGGACCCGTATACCTTGGCCTTGAGCCGCTTGCGGTCGCCGCCAAGCTTCACGATATCCCCCAGCAGTAATTCCATGCTGGCTACGCCATGACGCGCGATCTCATCGGCAATGATCCCGTTGGTACCGATGGTACCCGGCACGATAAAATGGCACATGCCGCCGATTCCCTTCTCCCTGTCATAGAGGCATACCACGACGCTGAAACCCGTGACGGTGCCTATTATCCTGTCGCTCGAGGTTGCGAAATATTCGCCCGGCTTCAGCACATGAAGCCCTTCATCAAACAGTTTCTTGCCAGCATCTGCCATATTATCCCTCGCTATTCCTTGATTACGCCTCTGTCGAATAAGATTATTTTCATGCATTACATCCATGTCCTATCACGGAAACAGGCAGGCCTGCCGCCGGGTATTGCATGAAACCGATTCAGCGCGGAGCATGGAAACGCCACACTATGCAACTACAATGGCATATTCCGTGCCGATGTCAAATAAATAACCGGGGCTGGAGTTTTTAAGGGGTTGCACCCCTTCAACCCCAAGTATCAGCGTATATGGTTAATTATACCTGTTCTGCAGTATCAATACGTCAGAAAAAAGCTTCGAGGCCTGCGGAACTCGGACATAGGTTATGTAGACTCAGACAGTCCTTGGCCTCTCAGCTCTTTTTTCTGACACTTTTAAAACTAACAGTAAAATAAAAAAAATTAATACTACACAAAAAATAGCTAAACATATGTGTATATAGTCCGATATTAATTATGTCATGATTAAAGAATTGCCACAAGGAGAAACATTATGATGATCAACAGGACCACAAAATTCATGAATTACCGGCAATCCCTGCAAACGGGACCGGAGCGCGCACCGCGGTTTATCAGGAGGGATTCAGCACCGGGAAAGGGCGCTGATATCGTTGATATTTCCGAGGCGGCCCGGATGAAGATGCTGGAGAAAAACAACACTCCCCTGGTTAAATCCATCATGAGTTTTTCCCGGGAGATCGGGGAGATGGTCCGGACGGCAGAAAGCGAGGCGGATGCCCGCCGCCAGGACAGGATCGAAGAGCTTCGCGCCCGGATCCGGGGAGGATCCTATAATTTTGACAGCGCTGAAAAACTGGAATCGGCAGCCGCGTCTCTCATGACCCGGATGAATACTCGGCATAATGGCCCGGAGTGCGCGTGAAATGACTGGACACCATGGCAGGAGCCGGTATATTGTTCCCCGGCACAGGCCGTCCAGGACATGATTAATGAAATTCGATTTTGACAGGATTATCGACCGCACCGGCACCGGTTCGTTCAAATGGGACCTTGTTGACAGCATCTTCAAGGGATCGGGGCTCATCCCCCTCTGGGTCGCGGACATGGACTTCGAATCGCCCCCGGAGGTCGTGGCCGCGCTGACGCGCAGGGCGCAGCATGGCGTGTACGGCTACACCGCTCCCATGCCCGAATACTACCAGGCGGTCGTGGACTGGTTCGGCCGTCGCCACTCATGGAGGATCAACCAGGATTGGATCGTAACCGCGCCGGGTGTCGTGCCGGCACTGAACCTCCTCATACAGACCTTCACGGAGCCGGGCGACGGCGTCATCGTGCAGAAGCCGGTCTATTATCCCTTCATGCGCTCGATAAAAAACAACGGGGGGACGCTCATCAACAATCCCCTGAAGCTTGAAGGGGATGCGTACCGGATGGATTTCGACGACCTGGAACAAAAGGCCGCGAACCCGGCCGCGCGCCTCATGATACTCTGCAGCCCCCATAATCCCGTGGGAAGGCTGTGGACCCGGGAAGAGCTTACGCGCGTCGGCGAAATCTGTTTCGCCCATGATGTCATGGTCGTGTCTGACGAGATCCACTGCGACCTGATCTTTAAGGACCGTTGTCATGTGCCGTTTGGATCAATCAGCGACAGTTTCCTCATGAAATCAATAACCTGCACGGCCCCGAGCAAGACCTTCAACCTGGCGGGGCTCCAGACCGCCAACCTGGTTATCGCGAACCCGGACCTCCGAAAGCGCTACACGCACACCGTCCAGTGCCTCGGCCTGTCGTGGCCCAACCTCTTCGGCGCCGAGGCCCTTATCGCGGCGTACCGCCACGGCGACGGCTGGCTCGACCAGCTCATGGAGTATCTCGGCGGCAACCTCGCATTCCTGAAGGAATACATCGCGAAGCACATGCCCCGGATCAGGATCATCGAGCCGGAAGCCACCTACCTGGTCTGGCTCGATTTCAGGGATTTCGGACTTGACACGGAATCACTCAAGCGCCTTCTGCGTGACGTTGCCCGCCTCGCCCTCGACGACGGATTCATTTTCGGCTCGCCGGAAGGCGACGGGTTCGAGCGGATTAATATTGCCTGCCCCCGGGCGATCCTGGAAAAAGCGCTGGAGAGGATGCGGGAAGCGACGGAAGGACTATGAGCATCCGGTGATCACTCCCCTCATCCACTGGCCCCTTTTATCCTCACCCGCGCTCCGCGCGCCCTCTCCATAAAATGGAGAGGGTTTCCGCGAGGATTTCCTTTGACATCCTGAAGATTACAAAGTACATTTAAGATGTTGTAATAGTGTCATTTTGACGAATCCCGGCATCCAGGGATAAGGAGAAATTTTATCAGGATAAGACTGATTAAAGATATCTCACCCCGACAAGCGGGGTTCGAAATGACAGATATGGCAACAGTTCCTCCATGTAACAACATGCACAAAAGGAGGTGCACCCATGAAACTGGCGGCCATCACAGGATGCGACAGCGGCATAGGCAGGGCCCTTGCCGGCATTTTTGCCGGCGCGGGCTACACGGTCATACTATCGTACCTGGAACAGAATCCTTTCCATCAAAAATCAAACATGATCGCCCACAGGCTCGATCTCCGCAACGACGCGTCCATCAACTCCTTTGCGACTCTGGTCAACCGCTACTGCAGCGAGGGACATAGCCTGGAATATTTCATCAATAACGCCGGTGTAGCCCTGGGAGGGCCCTTCGAGAACCTCCCCCTCGGCATCTACCGCACCGTCATGGAGGTTAATTTCTTCGGCCTGGTGGCCCTCACACAGAAAATAATCCCCTGCCTCATCAGGAACAGGGGCCGCCTCGTGATACACGGCTCCCTCGCCGGCAGGATCGCCTTACCCTTCCTGTCGCCCTACACGGCCTCGAAGTTCGCCCTGGAGGGCTGGTGCGATTCGGTGCGGCGGGAGCTGAACCCCTTCGGGGTCAGGACCATACTTCTCGAAACGGCGGGGGTCGCCACCCCCATCTGGAACAAGGCGTTGAACCAGGACTCCTCTTTCGCCGATCAGAAATACAGCGAGAGCCTCCGCGTCTTCCGCGAAAAATTCATAGCCGGCGGCGCCAGGGGGATGGATACCGAAAAAGCCGCGACCCGGATCTATCGGTTCATCACGAAAAAAGGGCCCCGGGACAGGTACATCATCGCCGGGAACAGGATCCTGTCATGGATTGAAACGCTTGTGCCGGGCCGGCTCCTGGACTCGCTGGTGGTGAAAATGTTTTCGATGCATTACGGCGATAAAAAAAACCGCTGACCTGTGGCCGGCGGTTTTTTTTGCTTCGCGCATCCTGCATCATGCTAACTCGCCTTCTCTTCACTCTTTGTATCGGCAGTGACGAGCTTCCGTACGTCCATGGGCTGGATTTTCCGTTTCGTGTCAGGCATCAGTTTCCTGGCCCCGGCGGGACACTTCTCGATACAGACGCCTCCGCCATAGCACCTGTCGAGATTAACGGTCGATTTAGCCTCTTTACCCTCGCCGGTCATCTCGACCGCATGGAACGGGCACACGGTAACGCAGGTACCGCACCCGGCGCAGGCCGCCGTATCGACTTCCGCGACAAATCCTGATGGAGTGAGCTGGCGGATTCCCTGCCTCATTGATTCAAAACCGAGACAACAGCAGGGACAGCAGTTGCAGATGACATAGAACTGGTCCTTGATGCAGCTCTTGAACCAGGCGTTATGGACCAGGCCGATCTCATGAAATTCATCCAGTTTTGCAATAGCCTCCTCCCTGTTCAGCCGTTTGCTGGTCGCCGGCTTATGGTCCACGAGAAAATTGCACAGGTCCGGATTGCCGACAAACATGCAGGTATAGTATGGCTCCGAAGCGAGCTTGCACGGCTCGCCATGGTGGTCATGCTTGTCCCGCTTGCACACGCAGTCAGTCAGGACATAGCTGGTATCCGAATTAAGCAGGATCTCGCGGGCCCGATTGTAGGGGATCACCTGGTCTCCCAGGTCCTGGAGCGGTACGTCCCGGTCAAGGGTAATAATTGACGTCGCCAGTTCATGGGACAGTACTTTGCCGTGGTAACTGTCCTCCATCCATTTCCTGCCCCGCTTTCCGAACAGCCTGGCCAGTTTTCTCATGACAAAGATATACTGCGGGCCCCACCGGGCATAGAGGACACCATGGACCCCGCCCGTAATGGTCTGCCGCAAGCCCAGCCATCTCAAGGCCCGCATTGTCGATAGCCGCATCACGTGCCACGGCCAACGCTCTATCCATAACAGGAGCAGTATCACACCCAAAACAGCACACCCGACAATTATCCATGTGATTGTCATTCTTATCCCCCGGGATACATGTTATTGTAATCTGTTTTTATTTCAACTGCCGGTCAAGGTGCTTGGCCAGCCTCTTGCCCAGAGACACCACGGTCCAGACCACCGGCGCCCCCAGCGATGAAGGGAACACGCTGGCGTCGCAGCAGTAGAGGTTCTTAATTCCTGTCTCCAGGTTGGTATCCAGCACATGGCCAATTCTACAGGTCGCCGATGGATGGGCGCCGGCCGCCTTCATCGGGTAGACGCTGCTCTCCTTTGCCCCGGCCTTCTTGAATATCTTCGTGATGATCTGCACGCCCTTTTCGATTTTCTTCTGGTCATTGGCGGTGATGGGCTTGGTGAAAGCCCTCCCCTTTTTGATCTCTCCGGAAACATCATCCTGGACCTTGACCATGATGCTTGTGTATCTCCAGAAATTAAAGAACCTGGGCAGATGCAGGGGCCCGGACAGGGCGGCTATGCCGAGAAAGAGGGCCCAGTTGGGAGCCACCGGCAGAATGCAGAGGCCGTCCTCGTCGTAATGCTCTATGGTGCCCACACTCATCGGTGTCGCGCCCTGCGAATTTGTGCCGGGTATAATTCCCTGAACGAAAGATAACCAGTCACAGCAAAGGCCCTTGCCGGCCTCATCGATACCGGCCCTGCGGAGCATGTGGACGTTGTTCATTCCGCCGGAGGAGAGTACCACGGTTTTGCCGTAGTACCGCTCGCCGTTCTTGAGGGCAACACCGACGGCCCTGCCGTTTTCTACTATAACATCCTTTACGTTGGCGTGGAGCTTCAGGTCGGCCCCGCCGGCGACCGCTTCGTCCCCGAAAACCCTGCCGGTCCACTTGGCGCCTGTCTTGCAGCCGAGCATGCAGTTGCCGGAGCCGCTGCATTTGCCGGCGTCAATGAACTTATCCACTTTTTTCCAGTGATAGCCGAGACTGTTGGCCGCATCCAGGAGCCGCAGGTTGTTTTCACCGACCAGATCGTCCGGCATTGGCTGTATCATGAGTTCCTTCCGCGCTTCCTCGGCCTCTTTGGTAAGGTCGATGCCCAGGGGACCGAAGACTTTTTTGGGCGGAGGCACCGCGCATCCGGCCGCTATATTCGAAGCGCCGCCGTAATTATTCACGAAAATAACGATGTCCCGGTAGTTCCGGAGCAGGGTCGGCATATCGATCATGGTCGCCACGGTGACTGTATTGCCGAGCCATTCCATGCGGCCCCCCTTTTCCAGGAGAAGGACCTTTTTGCCCTTCTTGGTCATCTCGCGGGCGACGGTACACCCGGCAGCGCCGCTCCCGACCACGATTACATCATATTGTTTTTTAATTTCTTTTTTCATCCTGATACTCTCCAAAATTGTTTTAATTCGGTGTGACGTATTCTTTTTTAACAATATTAATATCAAGCGGCACCGGTTTGCCGGGATCCCGATAAAATGAGAGGGCTTTTTCGGGACAGTGCTCCACGCAGAGCTCGCACCCCATGCACAACTCCCTGTTGTATGTAATGGTTTTTTTCACCTTGTCGACTTTCATGGCTCCCGCAGGACAGACCTCGGCGCAGTTTCCATGAAACTTGCACTTCTTTGTGTCGATTTTAACTGAATATCCGGAAAACGCGTTCATATTGAACTTGTTGCTGAATTTCTTCGCAAATTTCGTAGCCTGAAGGCTTACGCAGGTATCGGGATGGCAGTTGCAGATGACACCCGTTGATCCGCCCGTGGCGACCTTGAAGAAAGCCTGGGTAAGGTAACCCATCCCCCTGAATTTTTCTATCATGGCAAGGGCATCCTTCTGGCTGATCTTCTTTGCATGATATTTCCTGCCATGCTCCAGCCAGAACGACGAGAGTCCCTTCCCCACCGCCAGGCATGACAGTATGTTCTCATCCCTGTCGCCCAGGGCAACCTTGCAGGGACAGTCCATGACCGCTATATGCTCCGGCTCCTGGAAGATAATCTTATACGCATATTTGTAGGGGACTATCTTTTTGTTATCCGCCGACATGGCTGAGATGCTTTCGTTCAGGGTGAATATTTTCTTCGTGTCGCTGAAAGAAAGCACCTTTGCGTGATACCTCGCAAAGGCCATGGATAGGATCCCGTTCAAGGGCTTGAACCAGAATAAGTATCGGGACAGGAACTTAAACAGCAGATAGACAAATTTCACGTAGGGTTGGTAAAACTTGAAGTAGATATAATTGTGAATGAAACGGTCAAACCTCCATCCATGTTTTTTCATCATAATTCTTGTTGATTCTTTCATAACCTGCCCCCCTCCAGATAAATTAGATTCAATGAGGAAAATTTCCTGATCTTTGATTCATAAATTATTTTATACATGGACAACAAGAGTTCGATTAGTGATTCCATGCATAGTAGACTATTTCAGATCGTTATTTTGTCAATAATAAACCGGACGCGTCAGGTCCATTATTGATAATATTTTTGAATTGCAATTTAAATGACACTATTTAGTATTAAATTGATATGATAATTGATACGGACGCGTCCGGTCGATATTTATAATCAAATAAGTAACAACTACTGGAAAAGTCAATATAAAAAACCGTCCATACGGTATTTTATTTATGATGGAGTATTGATACGATGCAGAAAAAGATGAAAGCAGAATTGAGAAAAAACCAGATACTTGATTGTTCAAAAAAAATATTCTCTGAAAAAGGTTATTACGAAACATACGTTGAAGAGGTAATAAAGGAAGCCCGGGTTGGCAAAGGCACCTTTTACAGGTATTTTAAAAATAAGGAAGACCTCTTTATTTCACTTCTGATAAAATTCCTCGATGAGTGGGAAGAAATGGCATCGATTGATCCGGCAGAGATCGAGGCTGATAACATTGCGGGGATGCTCAAACTGCTTATTACAAAAAGTTTCATGTTTTTCCAGAAAAACGAGGAGTTATGCAATATTTACCTCCGTGTAGGACCCGGTCTCAATCAAATATTTGAGCCCTACCTGGTGCGCTTCGAGGAAAAGATGCTGAATTACATCATTACATATATTAAAGAGGGGATAAAACTCGGGATCGTCAGGCCTGATATCGATATTGAGCTGGCCGCCAATATCGCAGCCGGTGCTTTTCTCCGTGTCGACTACTATTACTTTGTGGTTAAAAAGAACAGCGGCAACGCCCCCCCTGATATTGACAAAATGGCCGATGATTTTTATAAGATTATCATGAAAGGCATTATGGTCTAATCCGGAGTTAAATCAGGGATCTACCCTGGCTTGATAGTTATCGGTAAGCCGTCTTTTACTCTGACCCCCGGATCACGAGGCGGTAAATACGATAGTTATCGGTAACAATTTACTCTGACCCCTATCAATCATCAATAATAGCCACTGCCCTGATCCATCCTGCACTGGCACCCTTGATCTTAATCGGGAAGCAATGGAAGGTGAATCCATTATCCGGCAGTTTGTCAAGATTCGTCAGCTTTTCGATGTGACAGTATCCTTTCTCTATGCCTGCAAAATGTCCTTCCCAGATGATCGACGAATCCCGCGATGTCTTGAATTCCTTGGCGATAAGAGGGAGGGGCCGGTCCCAGCTCCAGGCATCGGTCCCCACGACACGGACGCCCCTATCGCACAGCCAGAGGGTGGCTTCCTTTCCCATGCCGCAGCCTTTCAGGAGGTATTCCGGCTTCCCCCACCACTTGTCCGCGCCCGTGTTCACCAGCACGATATCGCCTTCCGAAAGCTCGTGGCCGATATCCTTGAACGCCCTGGCCATGTCTTTCGCAGTGACCAGGTACCCATCGGCAAAATGTCTGAAGTCCAGCTTCACGCCGCGGCCGATGCACCATTCAAGGGGCACTTCATCGATCGTCAAGGCGCGCGAGCCACCGTCCATGGTGGGATGGTAATGCCAGGGCGCGTCAAGGTGCGTGCCGGCATGGGTGCTCAGGGTAACAATCTCTACTGCCCAGCCCTTGCCGCCGGGAAGGTCTTTTTTCGGATCGATATCCGGAAAGAAAAGCTTCATCTGGTCCGCGCCCGAGTCATGGCCCAGGTACTGGACCTTCGGGATCATCATGGGAGGATCTGATGGCAGATCGTTTTCAATGGCTATGCTGCAGTCAACCAGTCGCGGCATGGGTGGCCTCCTAATATTATTCTTTATGATGGGTCCTTTAATAACCGGCCATATCACTCGTATATCGTTTCACATGATCAAGGGCATCAAGCATTTCCCGCTCAAAACCGAATGGCGGCGCCTCGGGCAGTTCCGCGCCCCCATCTGTCACCGACGGGACGCACGATCGGGACAAAATCCTTTCGCAGCTCAGGCTGATATTCTCCCGCTGGATATCATCGAGGATTTCGAAGTCGTCGTAAAAGCGATCCGTGTAGTCTACCATCGCATCGAGTATTACCCGGTACAGTTCTTCCTTCGATGAGACGGATAGCCTGACGCGCTGATAGGCGGCCCTGAATATGTCCTTATAATGCTCGCGGAAAACGGCCGAAAGGGGCACTTCAACGGGCAGCACGGTCACACTGCCGGGATTATTCCGCTCCCGCGCCGCCTGTTCCCGGGCTACGGCAATGCTGTTGGTATCGCGGGTCCGGTCCATCATGTACCGCGTAAACAGGAAGATCGCCTTCGGCACCAGGTGCCTCCCGATGCCGGATGCCGTTCGAAACAGGGTGAAGAACGCCTTCCGGTCCTCTTTCGATACTCCCGTCGAATAAAACCTGAAGACCCTGAAGAGCATCCCCCTGATGGACCAGAGCGCGACAAGGCCCGGCTCCCTGACGCGGGGTTTGCGTGTTATTCCCCTGATGAACCCGAGGGCGCGCGGCAGGTAGTGCCCGACATCGGTCACGGTTTCCCAGTACCGCGCCATCCCCTCCATCATCTCAACACGGGTCATGTTTTTCGGAATGATATTGCTGGTTATATCGAGCTGGTCTTTCAGGCGGTCGTCGGTCTCCACCAGCCTCCCCTGCCGCTTGAGCGCATACCAGAGCCTGGTGCCGGGCGGCGCCATGAGGGGGTGACAGGAATGGTGCGTGATATGCGCCGCGCTTACGAAATCCGCCGTTCTCCGGAACGTCGCCACTGTATCCGCGTCCGAGCCGATGATCAGGTGGCTCTGCACCGCTATCCCGTACGACTGGATTGTCCGTATCGCTTCGCCTATGTCCAGGGTCAGGTTCTGTTTTTTATTCATCTGCTTCAGCGACTCGGCCTCGAAGGATTCGATGCCGATCTGGAGCTCAAAAAAATTGGAATCCGCCAGCAGCTCAAGGAGCTCGCTGTCACGGGCGACCGTGATATCCACCTGGGTCATGAAGCTGAGGGGCATTTTCCGGGAATTGTTGAGGACCACGAGGTCGCGGAGAATTTCCTTCGCGTAAGGCCGGTTGGCGGTGAAATTGTCATCGGCGATCATGATCATCTTCGCGCCCAGGTCCATGAGCGCCTGTATCTCCCGGATCACCTGGCCGGCCGACTTGCTCCGTACTTTTCTGCCGTACGTGTAGATGACATCGCAGAAGCTGCAGGCGTGGGGGCACCCTCTCGACGTCTGCACGGACACCGCCCCGTACTTCGGGATGTCCCCGCCGATAAGGTCCCACCGGGGCATCGGCGTTTTCTCCATGTCGGGCTTCGATATCTGCTGGTATGTTTTTTTATGACTGCCGCCCTGGTATTCATGGATGAAGCGGGGCCACGTTTCCTCGGCTTCCCCGATGAAAATCACGTCGGCAAGGTCCTTGAGCTTCCGCATGACATTGGTCGTTCCGATCCCGCCGATGACAAAGCAGCCCGCATTGCTTCCACCCTTCATTATTTCCGCTATTTCCAGCGTTCTCCGTAGCTGGTTTGTGATCAGTGAAACGCCGATGACGTCAAAAGTTCCATTGCGGATGAGATTGTCGGCGGGCCCCCGCATATGCTCGTCATGAAGGATAATTTCGTGACCGGGAGGGGTAAGCGCCGCAACTGCGGCGAGGGCGTGTGGCGCGAAAAAGGCGCCCGAATCCATGTAGGGGATATCCTTCACTGTTTTGCTTATGATATCGTCCTTGCTGCTCGGGCTGATCAACAGTATCTTCAATGCTGCACCTTTTTGTCACTTATTATGTATTCGGAAAAACGGCCCGGACACCGCCCGGCATCAATGATCAGGATATCCCGTGGATGGGGAAAACATTCCTTTTCAAATAAGCGACCATGTCCCTCGCGTATTCTGAACACTGGTCTTTCAGGTGGCCCGATACGACGTACGGCTGGTCCCGCAGGGTGCCGGACTGGGATTCGGGGCCGTACATCATGCCGCCGATAAGCCCGGCATAGGCGTCCGCGGGCTCAAGGCCGCAGAAGGCCGCCCAGGCCAGTGTCCAGTACACGTTGTACCCGCCACCGCCGGTGACGAGCAGCTTCGGCGAGATGCTGTCGATGATCCTGATCGTCCGCTCGTACCCGACGCTGGTGAGGTTCAGGTGGCCCAGGAGATCCTCCCGGTGCGTATCCCCGCCGATCACGGCAACCACGACGTCCGGTCTGAAGGCATCGACAAGGGGCGGTACCACGGATTCGAAGGCTCCGAGGAACACCTGGTCATCGCTCCCCTGCATCAGCGGTATATTGACGGAGTATCCCCTCCCCTCGCCTTCACCGATTTCCTCGACAAAGCCGGACCAGGGATATATGGACATGCCCGATTCATGGATTGATATGCACAGAACGTCGTTGCGATCGGCGAAGGCATCCCGCACGCCATTGCCGAAATGCACATCGATATCGATATAGGCGGCGCGCATTCCCCGGCGCGTCAGGTCCATGATGGCCACGGCCAGATCGTTTATGTAGCAGAACCCCTCGGCGTGATCGCGCCCCGCGTGGTGAAAACCGGCCAGGGGATTGAAGACGAGCCGCGCGGTTCCATCCGCAAGCATTGCGGCGCCCCGGCAGGTCCCGCTGGAAGCGTTCAGGCAGAAATCCCACAGGCCGGGGACAACCGGGCAGTCCTCGGTGCCGAGGCCGGCCGCGAGCATCTCCATGGTGAAGACTCCATGCTCGGCGCTCTTCAGGAGTTCGAGGTACTTCCGGTCATGGAACAGGTACAGCTGTTCTTCCGGAAGGGCATCCGGTTCCATGATCAGCTGGTTTTTTTCATGCAGGAGCGAATATCGCAGGAGGAGATCCATCATCTGCTTCGCCCGTGCCGGCTTGAAGGGATGGGCAGGGCCGAAATCGAAGCTGGCGAGCTTGTCGGAATACATCAGGACGTTCCGCCCCCGCTCCCCTCCGTCATGTCCGCTGAATGTTGACATCATACGCCACCATGCACATAATCACGAGGAGTTTCATAAAAATCAAATAGAATTAAAAAAAAGTAGCCGGGGCGGCCTGCGGCGGATCGGCCGGCATCGCCGTCTGAAGCAAACAGGTTGTAATCAGACATCCGGCCTGTTCTTTTCGCCGGTGATGAACACGATTATCCCCATTTTCACGAAATCCTCAAAGCCCCGGTTGTTCGGCTTGAGGGCGGATGCCGGCAGGTTCGACAGCTGCCTCGGATCAAGGAAATAGAGCTTATCCAGATCAATGATGTATGACAGGTGGGACCTGTTGAGCTTATCCTCGATGAACACGGACATATCGCTGCCGCTGAGCGAATAGGTCGCGAAGTAAAAGCTCCGGGTGTCATCAAAAAGGGGAACAAAGGATTTTTCTGACAAGGCGGCGCCGGTTTCCCTGATATTGTCATCATGCACGCGGAAAGAAGTGTCGCTGACTTTCGTTCCCGCCCCCACCAGGTGCAGGCACCGGAGGTCCCTGTCCGGGATATTGAATACATCATTATAGGTGCGCAGAATCTCGTCAATCTGCTGGCGGGCGCTCCGCTTCGCTATTATTCCGGAACTGCGCTCTCTTGCTATCATGATATGGTTGGCGGAAATAATATAGCCGCCGTTCCGGCCGACAAACACCGTTGAAATGCATGAACCCATGACAAGGGAGAGGGTCTGGCCCGCTGCGGCAAAGCAGACCTGGTCCGGGCCCGGCAGCAGGTATTTATCATCGGGACTAATAATGTCAGATTTACTTTTCATAGAGCGTACAGGTAACAACACCTTAGGCTTGTTGCAATTCTTAATTAATCAAAAGGGTCTAAGGGGCGAAGCCCCTTAAAAAGCCCCCGCATCCCGACCAGTCGGGACTCCGAGAGCAAAACGCCAATTTCGCAACAAATCTATTTATTCATCAACAAATGAAAATGCCATCATTTTTTTATATTTGTAGATATATTGATGTACAATAGGCCGGACTTATCACGGTTTACCGATAGTTATCGGTACATCCGGGGTCAGAGCAAAAATCCACCACACCGTGGAATAATCAACCGATTGTTATCGGTAAAATATTGTTATTTCATTTCCAGGCAGGTCATCCTGGGGAAAAATCCGTATTTCTGATAGAATGGAAAAACCGACTCATGGCCATGGGCCACTGCCACCCTGATCCTCGGGCACCGGTGCCGATGGAACCAGTCAATGCTGTTCCTGATCAACCTGTCCCCGAGCTGCCTGTTCCTGTGGCCATCATCAATGAAGATGGAATCGATCTCGCCGCCGCCATCGGGACCTATCGTTGAAATGCAGTACCCTGCGGGCGCATGACCGGCCGCTTCAACGACCTCTATCATGATTGCATTCTCGTTGTGCTCAGCGAATTTAGAGATTCTTTTCTCAAAAGTGAAGGATGCGAAGTGATCCTTAAAATAGATCGAATCATCATGATGGATATCATTCAGCTTCGACCATAGAGGCTTAATGATCGACAGTTCTTCCTTTTTTATTTTTCGGATGGAATATTCATTGTTCATCGCAACCTTCCCCTTTCCGGCAGATTCTCCGGCCCGGGTATGATAATGCCCGTCATGAGTTATTGCCCCATTTTATGAAAAATATTTTTTCACAATATCCCCTGTTTCTGACAGCCATTGCCGCCTTTGTTCCGGCGTGCTGGTAACGACGACCCCGAACATCCTCCGGCAAAAAGCAGTGACGCCGCAAAACTCAAAGATGCAGTTCCTCCAGAGGCTTTCAAGGGGATCGCCGAATACGGCCTCTTCCCGTTCCCGCGGCGTGTTCGAGGTGTTGAAGACCAGGGCCCTTTTCCCGGTCAGCAATCCTGCCGGTACGCCCTCGCCGGCATCGTCATCCCTGAATTCATAGGCCACGCCGGGCCTGATGACCCTGTCAACCCATCCTTTCAATATCGCCGGCGGCTGCCCCCACCAGTTAGGATGTATGATTATTATCCCGTCTGACGACCGTAACTCGTCGCAATGGGTTATGATTGTGCTTTCAACCGTTCCGTCTCTGGGAATTTCCGCGTCGGGCAGCAGCGGATCGAAGCGCTCCCTGTACAGGTCATGATACACCACTGCATGGCCCAGGCCATGAAGCGTCTCCATGACGGTTCCGGCTATGGCATGATTGAAGCTCCCCTCCCGCGGATGTGCGACCAGTACCAGTATCTTCATGCCGGTTAAAGACTCCGGAAATTCCCGGTCGTCAAGCGAAATATGAACATGCAATATCCGAAGTGCCCCTGCCATGAAAAGTCCCCCCTGGGAGAAGGGGGGGCTGGTGCATGCATTCATCCCGGAAAGGGGAATCCGAAAAAGCCGGCAGGGTCAAGCAGGTTACCCGATGGCCATGCCTCCCCTTTCGCCGGTGCGGATCCTGATGCAATCCTTGAGATCGAGGATGAATATCTTGCCGTCCCCTATTTCACTGTCACCGGCGCCGCGCATTATGGCGCCGATGGTTTTCTCAAGAAAGTCATCGTTCACCGCAATCTCGAGCTTCACTTTCCGGAGGAGGTTATCCACCTCTTTGACCCCGCGGTAGACTTCCGCGATGCCCTTTTGCCTTCCGCACCCGAGGACTTCCGTGACAGTCATGAGGTGCACCTCTTCCTTTTCAAGCTCGGCTTTTACCGCTTCAAGGGTATGCGGTTTGATTATCGCGATTATGTATTTCATGATCCGTCCTCCTTATTCCATAACCGTATAACCGGCTTCATGGTGCTGCGTCAGGTCGAGACCGATATGTTCATCCCGGACATCCACCCTGAGGCCTATGGTTGTATCGACTATCTTGAAGATGATGAACGTCCCCACGGCGGCGAAGATGACGGCAACCAGGACAGCCAGCAGCTGGACAAGCAGCTGCGACGGGTTTCCGTAGATCAGGCCGTCCGCTCCCGCGGGATTGATATCTTTTGTCGCGAAGATACCGGTCATCATCGCCCCGGTTATGCCGGCCATGCCGTGCACACCGAAGACGTCCAGGGAATCGTCATACCTGAACCGCGCTTTGACCTTCGTGACGAATATAAAACCGACGATGCTTCCCGACGCCCCTATGGCGATGGCCGCCATCGGCTTCACGTACCCGGCCGCCGGGGTAATGGCCACCAGGCCCGCCACGATGCCGGTTATCACGCCGAGCATGGTGGGCACCTTGTTTTCAATCCAGTCCATGAGCATCCAGGTAACTCCCGCCGCTGCGGCAGCGGTGTTGGTATTTAAGAACGCGGAAACCGTTACCGGCCCCACCGCCAGGGCGCTCCCGGCGTTAAAGCCGAACCATCCGAACCAGAGAAACCCGGCGCCGAGGACCGCCAGCGGCAGGTTGTGAGGCGCGTGCCCGTTCGGAAGGCCGCTCCTTTTTCCCAGCAGAAGCGCCATCACCAGTGCCGATGTGCCCGCCAGGATGTGAATGACGGTGCCGCCGGCGAAATCGAGGGCCCCCAGTTTCGCAAGCCATCCTTCGGGAGACCAGACCCAGTGCGCCATCGGATCATAGATAAGCGTTGTCCAGAGCAGGGCAAACAGGAGAAATCCGCTGAACTTGATCCGTTCGACAAAGGCCCCGATGATAAGGGCGGGAGTGATGACCGCGAACATCATCTGGAAAAGCATGAAAACCTGATGCGGTATTGTCTGCCCGGCGACCGGGTCCATACCGACGCCGTTCAGGCCCGCATAGTCGAGGCTCCCTATCACATGTCCCAGGTCCGGGCCGAAGGCGAAGCTGTAGCCAAACAGGATCCACTGGATGGATATGACCGAAAGGATCACGAAGGTCTGCATCAGCACCGAAAGAATATTTTTTTTCCGCACCAGCCCTCCGTAAAAAAATGCCAGTGTCGGCGTCATGATCATTACCAGGGCCGTTGCAATGAGCATCCATGCCGTATCAGTGTAATTCACCATGGCAATCCTCCTATTGTAAATTATCAATTTCCGCTATCCCGGATGCTTCGCGGAAAATACAGGGTGCAACTGATATTCCATATAACAATTGTTATTTGTTACAGATTGACACCATGTTCATGCATCAATAGATAATGACATGGCCCATAATCGTCAAAACGAAATTTACGATTATCCCCGCAATCCGGTATATTTAACATGGAGGTAACACCGCTGTAACAGGGCCGTAACAAAACACGAATCAGGAGCAGTCCGGAGGCCGGATTAACATGCAATGCCCCCTGTTCCCCCGAGGGGACAGGGGGTCTGTTGAAATTGCTTTTATAGAATCAATGCAGCACAACCCGATCATTGAGCGGCACTATATTATCCCGTTGAATTATTTAGCGCCAATAACAAATATGAGCCCATTTTACACAACTGTAACCTGGTGAAAAATTATTGTATTGTCGCCAGGCCCGGATTTTTTTACATTAATTCTGTTGCTGGATCATGAAAGTTAAGGAGACGGCGCATGAACACTAACAGGCTCATGGTGAGAAATCTCGATAACATGACGACCGAAAAGCACCTTGACAATCTCTTTTCTATCTATGGCGACATTAAAAAAATCATGGTGAAAAGAGAAAAGGGCCTTGGATTTGTCGAAATGACATCGGTTTCAGAAGCGAAGCGGGTATGCAAGAATCTTGACGGCTCTGTCCTGTGGGGCAGAACGATGAGAATCCGGATCATGGACGATTCCCTGCAAAACCGTTTCATCTACCTGTTCGGCAGGATATTCAGGTAAGAGGTCTATTGCATCAAGCCACATGGCACGGGGGGATAGTATCGCCGATTTTTCAGCCATCTTACAATAGAATATACACAAACGAGCATATGTCACCACCTGCCTTCTGCCAGCCTGTAATGAATGAATTGGTTATCAGAAGCGAGTCGTTTTCTTCCAGTATATTTGTCTCCCCATCTATTATTATCTTCAGCGATCCCTTGATAATAGCGATACATTCCCTGCCTTTATGAAGCATAATCGGCCCTTCAACCGCCATGCTCCCTTCGATGGTTACCAGGAATGACTTTACCGATAAATCGGATTCCTCCATCAATTGCCGTATGGCGACATGCTTCTGCCGGGATGCAATCCGGGGATTATTTTTCGATATTACGTAACCTTTCAGGCTCCGGCCCGACCCGGAACCGCCGATGAAGAAATCAAGGGGCTTTTTGAAGAGTGCGGCCACCCTGATCAGCGTCTGGAGGGAGGGGGAAACAATACCATGCTCGATCTGGGAAACCGCCCCCGGCGTCATCTTGAGTGAAGCCGCCAGCTCGGCCTGTGTTATGCGGAACTCCTTTCTCAGGTTCTTCACCTTGTCGCCGATCCTGAAAAGATCAGAGGCCCTGTCCTCCTCGAAATAGATATCCTGGTTCACGACTCTGAAAAGATTCGGCTGCGACCCGTAGAGAGACGTGCGTTCCTCCAGCTTGTTTATCCTCAAGTCATAGTATCCCATATCGGACGCACTGATTGAAAACACGATCTGCGTTATCTGCATGATCCCCGCGATGAACTCCCGCGTATGGGCCTCCCTCCCGAGGAACCAGTACGCCAGGGTATTCAACTCGTACAGTTTCGGACAGGTGAATGTAAAAAAACCGAGCACTGCCCGCTCGTCCTTCCAGAGTTCGTTCATGCCGGTAAGGCTGTCGAAAATATAAAAGGATTGTTCACGGTCAATCTTCTCAATATCGTTCATCATATCTATAAACCGGTCAACATCCTTCGGATTTTCAACGCAGTAAAACTGCTCGCCATCATGATTCCCGGTTTTATAGAAATCGAGAAAGACCGGATCACTGTTACCCTTGCCGTGAGTGAAGGCGTCGATCAGGATCGTGTTTTTTCCCCTGAACAGGTAATCGTATCTCCGCAAAATCGTTTGGGGAGAAAAATTAAAGCTCACATATATCACGTTTTCATTGAATTCATTCGCCTCACCAAAAAAGCTCCGGATAAAGTGTTCGACGGGAACGCCGTCGGATATCTGCCAGACGACATTATCGCCAGCCTTAAATCCGCCGGTAAGCTTGTCAAGGTAGGGCAATCCGGTGGTTATCATGCAATTATTCTCCCCTTTATCGCTCAAGCCGTCTATGCTGTTATCACAAGATGCCGGTCATATTTCCCCACATCCTGCCCGCGGCACCTTATAATGCGATGCACGCCCATGATCCTTCGTGACATTTTATGACAAATTTAATATATCATAAGAAGATTATTACATGCTATACATTTTATAAGGAAAATTACAATTTTACATTGATGTAATACTGCATTAGCGCCTCCAATATAATCCGGAACCGGCTGTTAAAAAGCATCATGAAAACTTGACTTCTCGCGGTAAAATGATTATTATACTATAATTTTAATGATACCAGAGGTGAGTGATATGACCAGAATATATAAGATTTGCCTTGATGCCGAATGCCGGAATATATCAGCAGTATCTGAAGCCGTCATTTTCGATTACCTGGATAATCTGGCATGGACATGAGCATCCCGCGGGCGTGCACATCTATTACATACTGATTCCCTGCAGCCCGCGGCAGCGGAGAAGCAATCTTCCACTATCCCGATTATGAACAATTCTTCTATTTTTACTTGATTTTGTAGTGGATAGTGACCTATCTGTTTCATAACCATCCCGGCTGAGGCTGGTGAATGACAGAATGCATAATTGCGGGGGGACTGAAATGATACAAAAATCCTTGTATACCATCCTGGCTGTACCTCTGCTCCTGCTGGCCGTTTTCAGTACAGGTCCATCCGGCCTTCAGGCTGCCGGTATGGCAGATGATACCGGCATAATAACAGCCCAATATATTGAAGACAGGGAAACCGGCAGAGACGGCAAAAACAAAAAAGGGACCATACAGGATCTGCGGAACAGGGAGCTGGCGCGGACCGTGCCTCGTTTCATCATGGGTCTCGGCGGAGGGCTGGACGCCCGGGAAGGATTCGGCAGCGCATCCCTGGCGGTACCGCTGGGGGTACAGTACGGCCAGTTCAACATGATCTTCGACCTGGGTTTTGTCTACTCGAACGCGAAATCGCTGCGGAAAAGCAAAACCGGCCTGATGGACAGCATTCTGCGCACTAAATTGAGCGGCCATGTCATTGATTTCAACCTGCCCTTCAAGTTCAGCTATTCGATCCTCAATCTGGAGACAAATCTCTACACGCCCTATCTTACCGCGGGAATCGGATACGGCTACCGGAAATTCTTCCTGCGCGCCTCATCCGCCCTGGAGCGGATCGCCCGCGAGTACAGCATCAACTCTTTCATGATACATTACGGGTTCGGTTTTCTGGTCAGGACCTCGGATGACACGCGGTTCAACGTGGGAATAAACGGCATCTCATATTTCAACAGCAGGACCGGCGTGTTCAATTACGACACCACGGGAGTTACAATCGCGGTGGGGCTCCTCCTGGTATTTTAACCTGCCCGGGAATTCGGTCCCCGTCAGTCGCATCCTTTTCCGATCGAGTTCACATAGGCCGGCGCGAGTTTCCCGGCGACATCGGAGCCGCTGAAAAGTCCCTTCCGCGAAAACGCGGCCGGGTCCTTCCGGTAAAGGGCATTCCAGCGGCCAAGAAATACCCTGGCCAGGGGAGCATACGACCAGTGCCATTTTTCTTCCTGGTACCCGGCTGTCCTCCCCGCCGTGTACGGCTGGCAGAACCCGTAGCGCCCCGCGTTTTCCCTGAGCCACCGGTACAGGACCTTCCCCTCGCCGGTCTCGTAATACCTGTTGTCCAGGACATTGAGGTCGAAATCCGTGCCCCAGTGGTGCCGCGAGGTACCGGGCATGGAGGAATACCTGAGAATCTCAAGGGCCCGTTTCATCGGGTCCTTATTCGCCCTGTTGAGCGACACTTTCATGACGGTTATCGTGCCGTTCCATTTCCCGTCCCATATGTTTTTCTGGTCGTAAAAGTTCCGCGTCGAGCTCTGAACCCAGAAGGGCGCCTCCGGATGTTCCTTCCTGAATGCGGCGTACAGTTCCTTCAGCGCCTCCGCCGCCTCCCGCCGGAGCAGGTGGGGCCACTTGTTGGTCGGGATGCCCGTGTCAGCGATGGACACAAAGAGCTCATGCTTCGCGGGATTGAACCTGCCGGTCACGTAATCGTCGGGATTGATTTTCCCGTACGTGTCCGCAGTATCCGCCGCGAAGGAGCAGCTGAAAATGAAACAGAGAATTCCAATTGTCGCAGTAACCGCTTTTGTATTCATCACGACCGGACTCCCCCCGCCCTATACATTTTCAATATTCCTGACATGGTGCTCAAACCGCTCCTCCCACGCCGGGGAGGTTATGCAGAGCTGTTTCAGATTCCCCCTGAAGTAAAATCTTTTTCCCGGCGGGACTATGATCACGTCTTCTTTTTCAACCGCGTATTCGATATCTTCGATAATCCAGGTCCCGCTGCCCTCAATGATATAATAAATGAAGGCGCTTTTTTCATGATAAAATTCTTCCGCGTGTCCCCTCCGCGTTTCCTGGTAGACGACGGCTGCCTGGGGGCAATCCCGCGTATCATTATAAATGCGCATTGAAACGCCGTGCTTTTCCAGGGAGAGGGCGTTGTTTTTTTTATATATCATGGTCGGTACCCTTCTGCATACTTTTTTTTACTAAGACTTTCCCCGCCCCCCTGAAGGGGAACGAGGTGCGCTATGTAAAATTATACATCGAAATTGCCTGTCATTGCGAGAAGCGCAGCGACAAAGCAATCCTGTGATTATATAACATGCGGATATTCAATAATAGGATAGCTTCGCCATGCTCGCGATGACAGATGATATGTATATTTGCTTTCCCCTCGCGCCCCCTCCGGGGGACGGGGGGCGTTGGCTTATCCGGCACCCGCCGTCAGTACACGAACTTCCGCGCGCGAATGTTGATCATGATGCCGACACAGATCATGGACATGAGAAGGTTCGATCCGCCGTAGGACACGAAAATGAGGGGCAGGCCCGTCACCGGCATGATTCCCACGGCCATCCCTATGTTGATGAGGATATGAAAAAAGAATATCGTGGTGATTCCGCTTGCCAGGAGGGCGCCAAACTTGTCCTTTGACTCGAAGGCCGTCTGGATGCAGCGGAAAATGATAAAGCCGAAAAGACCGAGAAGGACAATACTCCCGAAAAATCCCCACTCCTCCGCCACGACGGAAAAGATAAAATCCGAGCTCTTTTCCGGCAGGAACCCGAGCTGCGACTGCGACCCCTTGAGGAAGCCCTTGCCGAAGAATCCGCCCGACCCGATGGCTATCTTGGACTGGATGATGTTGTACCCCGATCCCTGCGGGTCAAGGTCCGGGTTCAGGAAGACCAGTATCCTTCTTTTCTGGTACACCTTGAAAAGCTTCTGGATGACTACCGAGGCCATGAGCCCCAGGGAAATGACCGCGCCCGGCACGTAAATCTTCCGCAAGAATTTCTTCACGGAAAAAAAGTGGAGCACGAAGGCGACCACGGTCACCAGGAACAGCACTCCCGATACGATGAGGAGCAGGTTGACATCCTGGAAGAAATCGAGCAGGAAATTCGATCCCTCGGCGCCGATCCATTCGCGGTACGTGAGCACCATCGGCACGACCATCGCGATCGTCGCAATCAGGACTATTGAAAGAAGATGCGAAATATCCGCGCCGCCGACAAAGAGCATGGTCAGGAGGATCGGTATGAAAATGATGGCCGTCCCGAAATCGGGCTGTTTGAGAATGATCAGCATCGGCACAAACGTAAGGATCGTCGGGACAACCAGCTCACGGAGCTTGGTGATGTCCCGCTCGCGTATCTCCAGGTATTTGGCCAGAATGATGACAAGTCCGAGCTTCATGAATTCCGACGGCTGTATGGAAAAAACGCCGAAATTGAGCCATGCCCGCGTATTGCGGACCGGCGTGCCGAAGACGGTGGTTATGATCAGCAGGACGATAAGTATGATATAGATATGCAGGGAGAACTCCCCCAGCGACTGGTAGTTGACAATGGTCAGGCCGATCATCATGAAGAAGCCGAAAATAAACCAGAGGAGCTGCTTCCGGTAGAGGCCGTTGTTCACCTTGTCGATGGGATCAAAGCCGGCGCTGTATATCATCATGATCCCGATGATAATGGTCAGCACCACCGCGATAACAAGGGTGTAATCGATCTTGCCTAATCCCTCTTTGCTGAATAGCATTGGTCTCCTCGTATAACCTGTGTTCAGTTTATCTTCTTCACGTCCGCCGGCTTCTTTTGAAGCGGCAGCGCCCGAGCGCCGGGGACTGCCGCGTCCTTCTTCAATTGCGATTGCGGCAGCACTGCCGGTTTTTTACCGGCCGGTTCGGCCTTTTTCGGGTCGGGCAGCACCGGCGCAGCCCCGACGAAATAACCCAGCTCGTTCATCTTTGAATAAACCCTTTCAGCGATGGGAACGGCGCTGGCGGCGCCGGCCACACCATACTCCACCAGCACGACTGTCACGACGGCGTTCTCGACCGGCCCCTCGTAGGGTGCGAAGCCCACGAACCAGGCGTGCTGTGAAAACTTTTCCTGCCGGATGGACCTGGTCTGCGCGGTACCGGTCTTGCCCGCCACCGGCACCTTGAGGTATCCCAGCCGGCCCGAGGTCCCGCTCATGACGCTCATGCGCATGCCCTTCTTGACCGCCTGCAGGGTAAGGGGCGACAGCGGTATTTCGCGAATTTTTTTCCGGGGAAAGGTCTTGAGGACACGGCTGTTGTCGTTGGTGCGGATTTCCTTGATCACATGGGGCCGGTACACGATACCGTTGTTGACCAGGGCGGACACAAACTCGCACATACCCATGGGGGTCACGTGCAGGAATCCCTGGCCGATTGCCATGTTGACGGTATCGCCGTCGAACCAGGGCTGACCGAAGGCCTTGTATTTCCACTGCCGCGACGGCACGAACCCGGCCACCTCTCCCGGGATGTCAATGCCCGATTTCTGGTTGAGGCCGAAGTCCTCGGCGTATCGCATGAGGACCGTGGGGCCGGTCAGGAGCCCCAGTTGGTAGAAATAGACGCTGCACGATTTGGCGATTGCCCAGTACAGGTCGACGGTGCCGTGCGTGTCATAATCATAAAAAACGTGGTCCTTGTAGCCTTTGAGGGTGAAGTGGCCCGGACAGTAGTATGATTTCTCAGGTGTCGCCTTTTCAGTTTCCAGGGCCGAGACCGCGGTTACCAGCTTGAAGGTCGACGCCGGCGGATACTTTGACTGGATCACCCGGTTCAGGAAGGGGCGTTCCTTGTCCTTCTGCAGCTGCTTGATGACCTCGGCGTTGTTCTTCGAAATGATGAGGTTCGGGTCGAAATCGGGCTTGCTCACCAGGGCGATGACCTCGCCCGTGGCGGGCTTCATGACGATGGCGGCGCCCTTTAAGTCCTTCATCGCGTCATAGAGCGTGTTCTGGATGTTGTAATCAATGGTGAGGACAAGATTGTTTCCGGCAATCGGCCGCTGGCCTACCTCCTCGCCCTCAGTCCGCTGCCGCACGTCGACTATGCGCCGCACGTATCCGTCCCGGCCGCGGAGAAGCCGGTCGTACCGGTTCTCGATGCCGGATTTCCCGATCTTCTGGTAGTGCTTGTATCCTTCAGTTTTAAGCTTCCGGTATTCCTGCTGGCTGATGCTCCCCACGTATCCGACGAGGTGCGCGAACATCTCGCTGAAATTGTAGACGCGCACCGAGGCGTCCTCCCAGTCGATATTGGGGAACTTGTCCTGGTGCGACGCTATCTTCACGATGGTGTCGAACTCGACGTCCTCCTTCAGAACGATCCGCTCCCATGGATTGCCGTTGTTGATCTCGTTTATGATTTCATCTTTATCGATATCGAAGAGGCGGGACATGAGGTCAAGTATCTCATACAATTTTTTTTTTGATTTAAACTTGGCCGGTATCGTGGTTATGTTGAAAGAAGGCCTGTTGGACACGATGACCACGTTCTTCTCGTTCTCCCTGAAGTTGCGGTCATAGATGTCGCCGCGCGCGGCCGGTATGGGGACGTTGCTCTCCATGTTGAGGCGCGCCTTGGTCTTGTACTCCTTCCCCTGGATGAGCTGGAGGTTGATGAGCTGGAGCAGCAGGGCGGCAAAGGCAACGGCAGCCACCGTCATGTAGAAATACATCCGTAGCCGGAACGCCTCCTGGAGCTTGGCCCTTAAAGACGACTGCATCAGCATGTTACATGTACCCCTCTCGCTCCAGGTCCCGTTCGAAGATCTTGTCGAATATGAAGAACAGCGGCGGGGCGAGCAGCGCGTTGTAGAACGACTCGGGCAGTATGATGCTCAGTATGGACGACGCCGACGCCTCGTGGAACACGTAGCAGAGAAAAAGGGTCAGGAACCCCTTGACCACCGACGCCGCGAAGAGGAGGAGCGACGTCGTGAGGATATTGTTCTTGAAGAGGGACCTGCCGAACATGCCCACCACGAAAGCCACGGCCACCTTGGGAAAGGTGAGGAGACCGAGGGGCGAATTTGACACCGCGTCGTGCAGGAGCCCGCTTACAAACGCCGTGACCTCACCGTAAAAGGAACCGAAACAGTAGGAAAGATACACGATGGCGATGAACATAAGGTCAGGCTTGACGCCGGCGATGCGGACCACGTCAAAGGAAGAATGCCCCTGTATGAGGAGTGAAAGCAGGATGATGAGAGCTGTAAAGACATACGATACTATCATTGTTCCTTCTCTTTCTCTTCATCAAATATTTCGAACAGGTCCTTTTCTATGTCCTTCTTGATGACGAAAACGTCTTCCACGAGGTTGTAATCGATCACCGGTTTGACGATGGCGCGCTGGTAGGCGCTCGATTCAAGGGAATATGACTTGATGACGGAACCGATCAGGAGCCCGGCAGGGAAAACGCCGCCCTGGCCGGAGGTTATCACCATGTCGTTAAACCTGATATACGCGGCCCGGCTTATGTAGTCCATCCTGCAGAGGTTCGAGTTTCCGGAGTAGCCGCTCAGGAGGCCCGGGAACCGGCTCTCCTGCAGCTTCACGCCGATCCTTACCGCCGGGGATATAATCGGCGCGATCCTTGAAATGCTGCTCCGCACCTCGATGACCGTGCCCACGACGGCCTTCTGGCCGCCCTGGTAGGCGATGACCGGCATGTTCACCTTGATGCCGTCGCCCGATCCCTTGTTGACGATGATGGTGCGGAACCAGTTGTCGGGGTCCTTGGAAATGATCGTCGCGGGGATGGATGCGTACTCGACCCGCTCCTTCATTCCCAGGAGCTCGCGGAGCCGGTCGTTCTCGCGCTTAATCTCGCTCATTTCGCCGGCCATCGATTCGTACTTCTGGAGATTGGCCCGGGTCTTCTTTAATTCATCGCGGACCTCGGTGAGTTCGGAGAACCCGGCCCAGAGACGCGACACACCGCCCTGGACGCCGTCATAGGCTTTCTGGAACGGCATGGTAATGGCGCTGATGACACCTTCAAGGGTAAGGGTTAGCGTGCTCGATTGTATGGAGAGGGATATTATGCAGAAAAGCGTGAAGGAAATAAAGGCGACTACGCTTTTATGTCGTATTATGAATTCCAATTCAGATATTTCTCTTTGCTGCTGATATATGATTTGAAGGCGCGGCCACATGACCGCGCCTTCCGGCTGCATGCTATTTCAGGTTCGCCCGGTACAGGTGCTTGAGTTCCTCGAGGAACTTGCCGGCACCGAGAACAACGCAGGTCAGGGGGTTCTCGGCAAGAATAACCGGGACACCGGTCTCCTTGCTGATATACTTGTCAAGACCCTTCAGCAGCGAACCGCCGCCGGTCATGACAATTCCCCGCTCGACGATGTCCGCGGCGAGTTCCGGCGGCGTCTTTTCCAGGACATGCTTGATGCCGTCCAGGACCTGGTCAACCGGCTCTTTGAGGGCCTTGCGTATCTCGGTCGAATCTATCTCCAGGGTCCGGGGAAGGCCTGATATGGCGTCCCGTCCTTTTAATTCCATGGTTTCAATTTTCTTTTCGGGGAAAGCGTTCCCGATCCTGAACTTCACTTCTTCGGCCATCCGCTCCCCGATAACCAGGTTATACTGCGTCCGCATGTACTTGATGACGGCTTCGTCGAACTCGTCGCCGGCGATCCTGATGGAATCGGCGATGACCATGCCGCCCAGGGAAATAACGGCGATCTCCGTGGTGCCGCCGCCGATATCGACCAACATGTGGCCGGCAGGCTCGTGGATGGGGATGTTCGCGCCGATGGCCGCTGCCAGGGCCTCTTCGATGAGGAATATCTCCCGCGCCCCCGCCTGTTCCGCGGACTCGCGCACCGCACGCTTCTCAACCTCGGTTATTCCCGACGGAACCCCGATCACGACCCGCGGCCGCACCAGGGTCTTCCGCTTGTGCACCTTGGTAATAAAATACCTGATCATCTTTTCAACGGTTTCGAAGTCTGCGATGACGCCGTCTTTCATCGGGCGGATCGCCACGATATCTCCCGGCGTTCTGCCCAGCATTCGCTTCGCCTCGTGGCCCACGGCAAGGACTTTGCCGGTGCTGGTCTGCACCGCCACGACTGAAGGCTCCGATAGAACGATCCCCTGTCCCTTGACATGGACCAGCGTATTGGCGGTGCCGAGATCGATGCCCATATCGTTTGAGAACATCCCGTAGAATGAATCAAGAAACATATATATACTCCTCTGATAAGTCGCAATTATTATGTCATCCCGATAAATAAAAGCCCCCTCAGGGGGTCAGGATGGTTATACTGCAAATCCTGTAATGGCACTCACGACCGGAATTTTCTATGGCGTTAAATACTGATTACAGAACTTTTTACTACAATAAGCACCATTTTTGTCAAGTGATTATCGTTATTTTTATAATAAAGTACGCCGGTAGCAAATTAATTTGGGGTAAACTATTGCATTCTTGAGCTTTCCCCCCGTCCCCCATAGGGGAAGGAGGGGCGCTGATACGCGTCACATGGTTCCCATCAGGTGTTTGACTTCCGCGTTGGCCCCGTCCGTTGTCAGCACTTTGGGCCTGCCCCGAAAAAGAGGACACCAAGTTAAGCGTATTTTACGATACTTAA
>CAZZHU010000033.1:22131-30790 GCA_964654045.1 uncultured Leptospirales bacterium | reverse complement strand
ATTAATACTTCCGGCATAGGCATCATTGACAGGAAAATCCAGCGCCTTGATATAATCCCGGGAGACCGCATCATAACGAGCGGCACCATCGGCGACCACGGCATGGCGATCATGGCCCTGCGCAACAACCTCTCTTTTTCCCGGGGCCTTCAATCAGACTGCGCCCACCTGAACCACATGATACGGAAAGTCACCGATAACTATCCGGACAGCATTAAATTCATGCGCGATCCTACCCGCGGCGGCGTCGCGTCTGTCCTTAATGAAATCGTAAAGGGAAAACAATACAGCGCCATGCTTTCCGAGGATGCAATCCCCATCCGCGGCGAGGTGCAGGGCGTATGCGGCATCCTCGGCATAGAGGCGCTGTACGCTGCCAACGAGGGGAAAGTCATCATCATCGCGAAGGAGGCCGACGCCGGCGGCATAGTGAAGATTCTGAAAGCAACCCGTGAAGGAAGGGACGCCGCCGTGATAGGCGAGATAACCACGGCCTTCCCGGGAAAGGCCTATATCGAAACGGCCATCGGCGGCAGGAGGATACTGCCGCTCCTGACCGAGGAGCAGCTGCCGAGGATCTGCTGAGGCGGCCTCACCCCGCCTCCGGCGTGGGTTTGTCTAAAAGCCCACTAGATCCCCCGGGGGGGACTTTTTGGATTAATACGAGTTTATAAGACCCCTCTGGGGGCGGTTGGGGGGACCAAATAAACAGCCCCGGTTGGGGGTGAGGATAATCAAAGGAGATCAATATGTGTCTTGCAGTGCCAATGACCATAATTAAAATCGAAGGGACCAGGGCGGTTGCCGAGTCCCGCGGCGTTGAAACCGCCGTCGACATCTCGCTGCTGCCTGACGTTAAAATCAACGACAAGGTGCTCGTGCACGCCGGTTTCATCATTGAACGGCTCGATGATAATGAAGCCAGAGAGATAGACAAAATCTGGGACCAGTACCTTGAACAGCTCGACAAAGAGGAGAGCGCCTGACATCACACGGAAATGCGCAGGTCCGGGTACCGTGGCATCCCCATGGTGAACCCGGCCCATGAGCTGCGGTGCATCCGATCAACCCCCACTGATCATGTAATTGTATTTTTATCCTTGACACGTATAATTTTCCATTTTTTTAATACTTATGCCGGGAATAGAAGCGTTACGGAAAATTTGAATCGGCGGGACCTTCACAAAACCAATGGACACGCGCTTCGATAAAACGCTGGAAATCCTCTTCGAACTCAAGGTGGGTGACGCGATGAATAAAGACGTCATCACCGTGAGCCCCGATGATACCATGGAAAAGCTCAACGGGGAAATGAACATTCACCGCATCAACGGCGTGCCGGTCGTCGAAGGGAAAACGCTGGTGGGGATCATCAGCGTATCAAACCTGATAGCCTGGCTGTCGACAGGAGTCAAAGATTCGAAGGTCAGGGACTGGATGGAAAAAAGCCCGCAGAGTCTCTACACCGACCAGCCCCTTATACATGCCATCAAGCGCTTCGACCAGCTGAAATTCGGCCGTTTCCCCGTAATCGACAGGGAAAACGGAAAACTGCTCGGGATCATTACCAGCAGCGACATCCTTATGGGGACGCTGAAAAAACTGGAGCATGACTTCACCGAGGAAGAAATACGCCAGTACCGCGCCAGTCACTTTTTCGAGGACATCAACGCGGACCAACTGGACCTCGCCTTTGTCTTCATCATAACGGGCAAGGATTTCGACCATGCCGGCCGGGCATCTACCATGATGAAGAAAAACCTCAAGCGACTGGGTTTGCCGCCGGAAATCATTCGCCGGGCGGCCATCGCATCATACGAGGCGGAGATGAACGTGATCATCTACTCCGACGGTGGAACGATGAAATTCACCGTCAGCGATGAAAAGCTTACAATTATCGTCCAGGACCGCGGTCCGGGCATTGAAAATATAGAACTGGCCATGCGGGAAGGATACACCACGGCCGAACCCTGGGTGTGCGAGCTGGGTTTCGGCGCCGGTATGGGCCTGCCCAACATTAAGAGGTGTTCCGATGTCATGAATCTCACGTCCGTTATGGGCGAAGGGACGACCTTACATATTGAAATTATGACAGGGGTGCATAATGCGGGTGAAGGAATTAATCCAGAAGTTAAATCTTGAACTGTCAAGCACCTCCACGGCGCTTGATGTCGAGGTCCGGAACGCCTATGTCAGCGATATCCTGAGCGATGTAATGTCCCACGCAAAGGACGGCAGCATATGGATTACGCTCCACACGCACCGCAACATCGTTTCCGTGGCTGAACTGAAATCGTTTTCCGGGATAATCATTATCGGTGGCCGCCGGCCCGACGATGACACATTGAAAAAGGCAAACGAGGAAAACATTCCCCTCCTTTGCTCCAATCTGTCCAAATTTGAAATCGCGGGAAAACTGTACGGACTGGGCATACGGGGATAGGACCACGCGTTAATCCGCCATGCCCCCCCGACACCCCGAGAGGGGGCTTGCCAGGATAACAATAAAGAAGTCCCCCTCCGGGGGATTCAGGGGGCCATGGTGCGACAACTTCGATTGCTTTTTTATCCTTCCTTCCTGTTGCGCAAATACAGAGCAGTATCGATCGACACCAGGGAAAAATTCGCGACATAGAGATAGATCACATTATCAAAATTAAAAAACACCTTGTGCAGTATACCCGCGAGGTATCCCGCCAGCACGATAAGCAGAAACACCAGGCTCTTGCCCCTGGCAGATTTTGACTTCCATGACCGGTATATTGAAAAGGGCCAGGCGGAACCGAAGCAGACCAGCATAATGATTTCAAAAACACTCATGATGATTCCTCTTGCGATTGATGTAAACAGCACCGGGCGGGTAAACTATTTTCATGTCAATAGTTATTCAGCACCGCTGCCGCGAGATATCAGGGTTTTCATTTAAAAAGGAAAAATGATTCTTTTTGCTATTAGATACAGCCACCTGAGCGGATTAAGAAGATACGTCGCATAGATTAGCGGATTGTCCGCCTTCAGTTTGAAAAACCGTGCCATGGTCCTTTTCGGGGGAAACAGCAGGTCCAGGAGGAGTATGCTCTTTATACGGGGAAGCCATTTCTTCTGGTACACGAAGGGGATCAGTAATTTATAAAAATTGGAGTAAAAAAGCCGACTTGCCCCGAGGTCATGTAAACACCGCAGGTGTATGGCGTTGCTGAACTTCTCGCCGGGCAAGCAGTGATCATGTAAATCGTGAAGGATTTTTTCAGGTACTTCAACATCGAGGAGCCTGGCCGTCAGGGTCAGTGCAAAAAGCACGAACGACGAGACATTAAGTGCAATCGATTCCGCCACGATCCTGTCCCAGTCAATTCCTTCCTCGACAAGGCCGGCTATATCAAGTAAATTTCTGAGAACAAACTGATTGGCATACGGCGCTCGTTTGAGAGCAGTATGGAGGCACATGAGAAGGAGCAGGTCTTCATTGCACAGAACATAGGTTCCCAGCTTTCCATTCCACTTCTTCCTGTCCCAGAACGCATTAATACTATCCAGGAGGCTGCCAAGATCAAACTTATAACCGCGGGACCTCTCGAAGAAATTGATATGTAATTCCAGAAGAAGCGCATTTTTTGTATTATGATACTGGAACTGGTTGTTCCAGGCAAGCTGCCGGGAAATATCCTTCCTCTCATTCTTTTTAATAAGGAGATTCAGGATATCACCGACATAATCATAACCGGCCAGCGGGACGAGTTTATCAGCCGCCAGAAGGTCCTTTTCCCTGACGAGAATATCCAGGTCGCCAACCGTACGGATCCCGGAGAAATCAAGGGACAATCCTTTCAAGAGGACGCATTCAATGCCATGATGTTCAAGGATTTTCTGTATCATGGAATATTCTTTTTTTAACATCTGGTTGCGCAGGACTGCCTCAAGAACCGCCTCTCTTGCGGCAGCGGTGATCCTGGTCTTCATCTGTTCAGGCATTGCATACCTGACCAGTTCATTGAGGATAAATGGCCTGATCAAATGCCTGTCGATTCTTGATAAAAAAGAATCAATATTGATCTTCGAATTTTGCAGAATATCTTCGATGATGCCCCGGTTTTTCTTCCTTTTACACAATTCCAGGACAAGGATGTCTTCAATTCTCATTATCCGGTACTCACGCTTTATCCAGATATGTAACGCACGAATCACGCAATACCATTGCGTCAGGCAAAATTTTTTATTATAATTGCCAAGGCTTACAGCACGGGGTAAACAATATATTCACCTTCCGGCCTCTACAAGTAAAATTTAATTTTATTGTTGAAACATAATGAACCTGTTTGTATCCTATCTTGGATTTCATCCGGACAGGAATTCTTACAGGCTCCCCGGCACCGGTTAAAGCCGGATCGACCGCCAAGAACTCGAACGCCATGCATAAAGCAGAACAGGACAGGAAAAGAATAGTTGCCGGCTGGTTTGACCTGATCAACGGCCTGATACCGGACGGAAAGGTCATTGAACTCCCGGTCCTTTCCGGCAGCATGGCGCCCCTGATAATGCCGGGAAAAAAAGTTCTCATATGTTCCTGCCCGGGCCGTGCATCCCGTACGGGAGACATCATTGTTTTTAAAGAAGGAAATTCATTGACAATGCATCGGATACTGGTGAGGCTTCCTTTCGGGGGCGCCTCGCTATTGTATCAAAAAGGGGACGCAAGCCAATTCGGGAACTGGATCCGGCATGAACGTGTTGTTGGCATCGTAACAGCTTTTCAGGATGATACCGGCACATATACCGACATCTCTCATCATGCGGCAAAGAAAAAAGCAAAGCGGGAGGCATTCCGCCAGATAATCCGTACAATCTGGAACGCAATGTTACTATTTCCGAGGTTTATAAAAAAATGTCTGAAAGAAAGGTAAATGAATTCCGATTGGAGGTCGGCAAAGCGGTAATAGGAATAATCTGTCCGGATGAAGAATATGCCGTTTCGTTCTCAGATTACTTTGGAGTGCCCAATTCCGAAAAGAAACCCGATATCACCCTGACCCTCAACCTGGTATACCACGAGGAAGATGTTCAAATTCCCGATTCTCTGTTCACAACGAAAACAGTAGTCGATAAAACCATCCACTTCGCGGATGACATTGTTGTTGGCACGATAGGACCGGGCCACGATGAGATAGAGTTGTCAGTAAAAATAATGCTTACCAGCTCCCACGTGACACGGGTATTTGAGCAGCTCCTCTACCAGGCATTTTATTCAGCCTGCCGGATCAATCCGTGTGATTCCCTGCTGATGCACAGTTCGGGAGTAATTTACCGCGATGACGGCTTCCTGTTCACCGGACCATCGGGAACAGGAAAATCGACCATTGCCTCGTTAAGCGGGAATTATCACGTGATAAACGACGAGATCTGCCTTCTGGACTTTCATGACGGGAGCGCCACCCTTCATGGGACGCCATACAATGGGAATTTCAAAGATAAAAAGGGCGGCTGTGCCCCCTTGAAGGCAATATTCCTTATTGCGCACGGCCGGGCACATTCAATTTCCGATATGGAAAGAGGCAAGGCGGTACCACTGCTGGCGAAAGAAATCATTCCGCCCGTGGCGCTGCAGGAAAATTTTAACCCTAAGATTTTTATACAGATGCTTGATATGGCTGAAAGGATATATAACACGGTGCCGGTATACAGGCTGGAATTCCTTCCCGACAGCGGGTTCTGGGAAAACATTGATGCATTATACCGGAAAGGATAAAACGTAACCGATCATTGCAGCTGAAATCGGCGAAAAAATGTTATATTATACTTTATAATCGGAGAGAGACAACAGATGATACAGTTAAACAGCATTCCGGTTCCCGTTGCCGGGATAAATGTCAGAGAACTGGGCGATACCATTATTATTATAAACGAAAACGGTGACGAGCTGCACAGTATTGATGAGATCGGAAGCTTCATATGGAAATCTATTGATGGCGCCTCCTCGGTTCATGATATTCTAGACAAGCTATGCGGGGCATATGAAGTTGACAGGTCGCGGGCTGAAGGAGATCTAAAAAATTTTTTGATAGTTCTTAAAGAAAAAAAGCTGATTATAAGCAGATAATTCCTCGTATCTCATATCAACTGCCATGATATCAATCTGCAATACAATACTTCCCTGAAGCAGATGAAAATAAAAAGACTTCTGGAAATTCAATTCCAGAAGTCTTATCAATTTCGATTCTTATTATAATTATTGTTTATTATCCAGAATTAATGTTTCCTCTTGCGCATGAATAAAGCAAAAGGCAACCAGCCAAATCCAAACCCTGATGACATGTGGTTCCCGCCATGGAATTTCCCTTCACCATAATTGTTAGGCCTTGAACCATAGCATCCAAAAACACCGATCTTAACAGCCTCGCTGGTAATAACAGGTGTTGAATATTCCTTTTTCATAATGCCCCCTCCCGTGTGGATTAATAAATAGAATAATTACATATTTAGTTGTTATACATATAAAATTCATTCGTCATTTTTGTCAAGAATAATAATTATTTTATATTATTAATAATGAAAATAATAAATATATAAATTTATCACTGCTTGAACATAAAAAATAATATACAAGGGGGCCGGCCAATTTTATATTGCAATTTATATGAGGAAACCATAATGCCGGACGCCATTTCTTTCACGAATGTCTCAAAAATCTATCGCATTCCGTCACTCCTGCCCTGGCAGAAAACAAAAAAAATATCGGCATTAAACGATATCAGTTTTACCTGCCCGAAGGGTAAAATCTCCTGTTTACTCGGGCCGAATGGCGCCGGGAAAACCACGGTGATAAAAATCCTTGCCGGCCTTGTGTCACATGAAAGCGGCGGCATACACCTTCACGGCATGCCGTTTATTGAATCAATGAAAGATGACCCGGTAAAGATAGGCGTCATGGCGTCGAACGACCGGTCATTCTATTGGAGACTAACCGGCCGGCAGAACCTCGAATTTTTCAGCGCCCTGTACGGATTTAATAAACGTGAAATCAAGGGCATTGTCACAGACATACAATCAGAACTGGGGATCGGACAGGAGGCCGATAAGCCTTTCCGGCTGTACTCAACGGGCATAAAACAGAAATTCCTGCTCGCCCGGGCGCTCCTGTGTCATCCCGACATCCTGCTTCTGGACGAGCCGACAAGCCATATCGATCCGATTGCCAAGGACGCCATCCATACCCTTATCAGTGAAAACTTTATCAGCAAAAGAAACGTAACCATTCTCCTCTGCACCCATGACCTCTACGAGGTACAGAGGCTTGCCGACTACATTATTCTCCTGAACGCCGGTAAGGTTGTCGCCGAGGGGAACCCGGCACGGCTTAAATCCATGATCAATCCGGGAATATCCTTTATCATGGAATTTTCCCGGATGCCGGGAAAAAACTGGGCGCGGCGCGTTCCCGTGACAATAACCAGGGAAGAGCGCGGCAGAATTGAATGCGCTGCCCGAAATAAAAAAGGAATTTCCGCTGCAATAAACGCGGCCGTTACACATGGCGGCAAAATAACGGGTTGCGCGGAAACCGACGAATCCATTGTCGAAATATTTTCACGCCTCTCACAGGAAGGCGCGTCATGAACATAACGAAGATTACGGCTTTTCTGAAAAAAGATTTCCTGGTAATGATCAGCTACCGTTTTAACATGCTGATCCAGCTGGTGAAGATTTTCATATCCCTGCTGATGTTCTATTTCATCGGCGAGACCTTCGGCGGGGCCATCTCTCCCTATCTCGGGCGCTACGGCGGCAGCTATTTTGCCTATGTCCTGGTGGGAACGGCCGTTTCAACCTTCGCGTCAGTCGGGCTCGATGCCCTGGCCGGCGAAGTGCGCGCGGCCCAGGTCGAGGGAACGCTGGAGGCCCTGCTCAGCACGCCGACATCCATCTACACCATATTGATAGGTAATTCTCTCTGGTCGTTCATCGAGGCCTTTATCGAATCGGTCCTGCTCGTAACGATCGGGATAGTGTTTCTCGGTCTCCAGGTTTCGCTGGCCGGGGCCTTCGGGACGCTGCTCATTCTTTCACTGACCCTTGCCGCGTTCCTCTCAATAGGCATGCTCTCGGCTTCTTTCGTCATGATCTTCAAGCAGGGCAATCCCATTCCCTTTATTTTCGGGTCATCAAGCTACTTTCTCGGCGGCATGATTTTCCCGGTTGAAGTGCTCCCCCAGCCGCTGCAATTCGTATCGCAGCTGCTGCCCATCACGCACGCCATCAGGGCCCTGCGGGAACTGCTTCTGGCAAGAACAACCATTGAATCCATTGTGCCCCTGATTGTCAACCTTGGCATTTTTATCGCGATCCTTTCGCCGCTGAGCGTCATTTTATTCCGCTTCGCGGTCAGGAGGGCCAAAAGGGACGGGAGCCTGGTGCAGTACTGATTACCCTTCCCGCCGGGCCGCCTTCTCAGGATGATTTTTTCTTTTTCCTCGCCGCGCGCGCCACGGTACCGTCCGCGATCGCGCGGCCCAGCCATCCCGGAGAAAACCTGGCCAGATAATAGAGGAACCGCGCCATCACCCCGGGCATGATCAGGTACTTCCCGCGCGCGATCCCCCTGATGATAAACCGCGCCACAAAATCGGCCCTGAGCGTCCCCATGATGTCCTTCATATCGGCGCGC
>CAZZHU010000033.1:10022-22121 GCA_964654045.1 uncultured Leptospirales bacterium | reverse complement strand
CTCCGGGGGAATTGTCCTGCTCTCCTCGACCAGGAACGGTGTGTCTGTTTCAGGGGGACAGGCGAGCTGGACCCTGATGCCGTGCAGCCTGAGCTCGCTGCGGAGGCATTCCGCGAACCCCACCAGGGCGAATTTCGACGTCGAGTAGGACGTGTATCCGAAAATCCCCATCCCCATGAAACCCGCCATGGACGAGATGATGACGATGGACCCGCCCCTTCCCTTCATGTGGGGCAGGGCCGCCGCAATGAAGCTGCGCGTGCCGTAGAGGTTTATCTTCATGACCTCATCGAAGGCATCGTATGAAATATTTTCGAAATAATCCGCATTCCCGATGCCGGCGCTGTTGATGAGAATATCGGGAGCGCCGAAGTCCCTGGCCGCGCGGCCCATGACCTTCCGTACCATGGCGTCATCGCTGACATCGAGGGGCATGGCGGCCGTTCTCCCCCCGGAACCGGCCCGGCTTTTCTCCACGTCAGCGCGGGCCGCTTCAAGCTTCCCGGCGTTGCGGGCAAAAAGGAGCACGTCCGCGCCCCGGGCGGCAAGCTGGCGGGCAAGCTCCAGTCCTATCCCGCTGGAGCCGCCGGTTATGTAGATTTTTTTCCCGGTAAAAGTTTTCATGATTCGGGCCCCGTCCCATCCTGGTCTTTATGCATTCGAATAGATTCCAGGTTCGCGGTTAGCTCATTTGAAATCTGCTCGATGATTTTCGAAAAGCTCCTTACCGTATCCGCGTTCTGGAGCGTGTTCTGCGCGATATCGGTAATCGTGTTGATCATCTTGGTCAGCTCCTGCAGCACGCCCACCTGTTCATGGGAGAAGGTGAATATATCGCCCGATATGCCGCTCAGCTGCTCGATCTTCGTCTGGATACTGGTGTTCATGCTGTTCAGGCCCGTCGTAAAGCTTATGGCGTCCTTCATGACTTCGCCGGTCTCGAGGATCTTCGAACGAACATTCGCGAAAATATCCGCCGTGCCGCTTATGTAATCAAGCTCCCCCGCCACCTGGGAAGTATGCTGCACGATGGTGGTCTGGATCCCTTTCACCAGCTCCGTCGTCTGGTCCGCCAGCTTGTTCACCTCGTCGGCGACCACGGCAAAGCCCCTCCCCTGCTCCCCGGCCCGGGCCGCCTCTATGGCCGCGTTCAGCGCCAAAAGGTTTATCTTGTCCGCCAGCTCATTGATGGAATTGACCGTCTCCTGTATCCTTTTCAGGTATTCCGCCAGGCCGCTGATGGCCCGAATCGACTTGTCGATGGTCTCCGCGCCCACATCGACCTGCCTGATGGCCTCGTTGATGCTGTCGGTAACCCGCGACACCCGCTGGGAGAGCTGGCCGCTGCTCGCGTTGATCTCCATGATCTCGCTCCTGACGCCCGCCGAGTTGTCCATCTGGACCTTTATCGATTCAAGGTTCGTTTCAAAGGACGAAGACATCTCCTCGTACGCAGACGCCGCTTCCTCGACGATGGCCGTCAGCTCCCTCGCGATATCGGCCAGGTGCTGGGACGCCTGGTCCATGTCCTTGCTCACGGTCTTGATCTCGAAGCTGTTCGTGGATATGGTGCCGATCATCCCCCGGATCGTCTCCACCATGGTATTGAAGGAGCGGGTGACATAACCGATCTCGTCTCCCATCATGACGGGGACGGACGTCTCCAGGTTGCCTTCATTGACGGCCCGGACCCCGCGGGAGAGGTTCCTGAGCGGCGTGATGAGAACGCCGCGGAAGAAGAGCTGGAAACCGAACCGGACGACCACCAGCACCACGGCGAGGAGGATCATAAGCTTGACAACAGACTCATGCATGAATCCCCGGTACTTTTCATAGGAGAAACCGACTTCATGGATGACGCCGCCGTCATAATCAGCCCGGGTATATGCAATATAATGCCCCCCGCCCTGCAGCGCGGTGCGGAACGTCCGCGATCCGGGTTTCCGGACCGGCGCCAGGAAACGGAGCATCTGGATTTTCAGCTCCCTTCCCTCGGCATCGCTCCCGGCAAGATGACGCTTCATGGCAGCGGCAAATAAAGCAAAACCCTTGTGCTCTCTGGCAAGGTAGGCATCCATGGCCGCGCGGAACCCCTCGTCTGGCATCTGCCGCACCTTGTTCCCGTGATAGAACGTGACCTTGCCGAGCGATGTTATTGTATCGCCGAGCTGTTTCACCGGGTCCGGCGAGCCTTCCCTTATTCCATCCAGCAGTTTTGTTATACCGCCTTTATATCCGCCAAAATAGGGGTGGCCCTTCTCCAGGAACCGTTTCGCGCCGCCGAAATCCTTATCGCGAAAGAACCGTTCGAGCATGCCGCGGTAATAGGTATTGGCCAGATCGACGCCGAGGGAGGGGAATTCGTCCGTATCGACTCCTTCATGGATCTGTACGGCGTCTTTCTTCACCTCGTAGGAGACGCGGTACCGGGCGGCCTGCGTCAGGCGGCCGGTCACCAGCGTCATATCCATGTCCTTGCGGTATATCTCGTCAAAGGCCTCGTCACGCTCCCTCAGGGAGATGTAGCTGGAAAACTGCAGCACGATCAGAAAGGCGACCAGGCATATCCCGATGATTTTTCCTATGAAAGAGAAACGGTCCTTCGCGTTATTGAGATAGGCGATGGTCAGGAAAAAAAACCCGGAGAGGTTCAGCAGGACCCATGTGTTGTTGAAGACTTCGCGCCCGACAACACCATCACGGCTTATGGTGTTCAGGACCGACGGAATTATGTTGGTAAAAAGATATACGACGCCCAGCAGGACGATAATCCAGCGCTCCCGCCCTTTCACGATAATAACCTTCCACAGGGCGATCACCACCGTTATGATCACGTTGGCAACGATCACGATGCCGATGATCTTGCTTATCTCGTCGGCGTTGAAGTCCCAGTAATGTCCATTGTAGAGGAAAACCCGTTCCGCTTTAAAGGTCATCGCGCAGAAGGTGATGATGCAGATGCCCATCAGGGCATACATTACTCTCCCGAACCACCGGGTAAATCGCGGATAGTGCACTTCAGGGTAGCTCAAATAAAAAAGGTTGCCATGGACCTCCGCGATGAGAATGGAGGCGACGGTAATCCAGCGGTGAAATGCCGCCAGGGGATGATACACACTCGCGCAGATCAGGTATCCGAAATTGAAAACCGCCAGGCTGGCATAGGCAAGGCCGAGGTGCAGCGTCGCCTTCGACTTCCGCTTGAGGGAAAGCAAAAAGATCGTCACGATGATAAAAAAGGCGACCGCAATGAGAGATCCGATAGAGAATGAGTTAAGGTATATTATTCTTTCTGTTCCCATCTTCTCCCCTCCCGGGCGCAATGCCGCTGCAGGTCGCAGTGAATGTTATTGATAATTATTGCGTTAGACAGCGCGCATGATCATGCACGACCGGTATATAGTTGGACACAAATCAGGCTGAATGTCAAGAAATATCTCAGCCGTTTCAGCAAAATAGCCCGGCGGCAGCAATCCAGCGTGAGTCTTTTCCCGCCTGTCCTGATGGCGCTCAGGATGGAAATTCCCCTCAGCATGACGGCCCAAGGAGATTTTTAGCCACGGCGAGCTGACCCAGGGCGATGCAGCCGTCATTACAGGGGACCTGTTTGTGGGTATATACCGTGAAGCCCTTGCCGCGCAGAACCTCGATGATCCCTTCCAGAAGTACCCGGTTGTGAAAAACGCCGCCGCTCAGGGCGACGTCATTGAGGCCGGTCGCCGCGCGTATCCTGTCGGCAACCGCGGCAGCAGTGTGAATCAGGGCATGATGGAACGCCGCGGCGATATCGTCCACGGCCGCGCCCTTCTCCGCGAGGGAGACTATATAGGCGATCAGGTCGTCCGTACCGATAACTATCGGTCCATCAACGGAAAAAGGCACGATATAAGGCCGTTCCGGCGCCCTTCCCCGCACGGCCGCCTCCTCCAGGAGCTGGGCCGCTTCCGCCTCGGCGCTCACACTGCGGGCAATGCCCAGTATAGCCGCCACGCCATCGAAGATCCTCCCGATGCTGCAGGTGAGGGGTGAATTGATGTTCTTTCTTATAATCTCAATGACCCCGACGGACGATTCATCGCGTTCCATGACCGGATAGTTATCGCCGTACCGCTGGTACAGGAGGGAGAGACCGATCTTCCACACATCCCTGATAGCGCTCTCGCCGCCGGGAAGGGGGAATTCGCTGAAATGCGCCGCCCGCTCGAATCCGCCGCGGCGGGCCACGAGGAATTCACTCCCCCAGAGTGTGCCGTCGGTGCCGTAACCGGTACCGTCAAAGGCTATGCCGATCACGGGACCGTCAAGGCCATGCTCCTCCATGACCGCCGCGATATGTGCGTGGTGGTGCTGGACCTCGACCAGGCGCTTATCCCGCGACGCAAGCTCTTCCGCGTGCTGCCGCGTGAGATACGCCGGGTGCGCGTCCGTCACTATCACCTCCGGATCGGCATCGAATATCCTGATGAAGTGGTCCACGGTGCGCCGGAAGACCTCATAGGTGAGGGGGTCGGCCATGTCGCCCAGGTACTGGCTCATGATGATGAAATTTTTCCTGGCTATGGCAAAGCTGTTTTTTAAATCTCCGCCGGTGGCAAGCATGGTGACCGGTGAATTGCCCGATAAAAAGGGGACCGGGATATACCCCCTCGACCGGCGTATGAAATAGGGCTTTTTGTTGACCACGTAGAGGACGCTGTCGTCCCCCTGGCCGACGATCTCCCGGTTATAGGTCACGAAATAATCGGCTATCCGCCCCAGCCGTTCGAAGACCGTTTCGTCGCGGTACTCGATGGGCTCGTCCGATACATTGCCGCTGGTCATCACCAGGACCATGCCGGGATCAATGGCAAAGAGGTGGTGCTGGAACGGCGCGTAGGGGAGCATGAGCCCCAGGTAGGTGAGCCCCGGCGCCACCTGCCGGCTGAGATCATGCCGCGTCTCCCTGAGGAGCACGATGGGCCGCTCCTTCGACATCAGCAGCTCGAGCTCTTCCGGACCGATTTCAAGGAACCCGCCAGCGGCATCGGCGGATCCGGCCATGACGGCAAAGGGCTTGAAGGGACGCCGCTTTCTCTTCCTGAGCTCCATGACGGCGGCATCGTTCCGGGCGTCGACCGCGAGATGGTATCCCCCTATTCCCTTGATCGCAAGCGCCGCGCCCTCCTTCAGGAGGGCCACGGTCCTTTCAGCCACCGCCTCGTTTTCCGATTCCATCAATTCCTTTTTATTATTATACAGCATGATGCGTGGCCCGCACACCGGGCAGGCGTTGGGCTGCGAGTGAAACCGCCGGTCCATCGGGTCAGTGTATTCCGCCAGGCAGCGCTCGCACATCGGGAAGGGATCCATGGCGGTGTTTTTTCTGTCATAGGGGATGTCGCGTACGATGCTGAAGCGCGGCCCGCAGTTGATGCAGGTTATGAAGGGATAGTGATGCCGCCGGTCAGAGGGGTTGCTGAACTCTTTGCGGCATTGGTCGCACAGGGCCACATCGGGCGAATAGAAGGCCAGGCGTTCTTCGGATACCCTGCTCCGGTCTATGCCGAAATCCGCGCGGCCGGAGGGCGCGGCCTCGCTCGCCTCCACCGACATGATCATCGCCAGCGGCGGCGCGCCCCCCGTCAGATCGCGGAGAAACCGCTCCAGGTCGCCGCCATCGCCGTCTGCGTGAATGAAAACTCCCTCCGTGTCATTGAGGACGCTCCCGGTGACGCGATGACGCCGCGCCAGCTGATACACGAAGGGGCGGAACCCGACGCCCTGCACGATGCCCTTGATTCTGATCATTAACGATTTTTTCATCCGGATAACCCGTCACGATTTAATGATATGGATGATTGCCGTATTATGGCAACAAGAAAAAAGGACGGGGGGGATAGTGCAGCGGTTTTCGCGGATTCACATGCACGGCTATATGCGATATCCTATCATGCCCGTGACATAGACGGTGTGGCGCTCGCCCGGCAGCCTGTCGTAATCAAGGAAGCCGCAGCCGACGCCGAGCTCGATGAAGACCCGGTTCATGGTGAAGCCGAAGATCATCCGCGCCCCGAGATCGACCGGCCGCAGGCGGCGCGAAAAATCAGTCTTCCTGCTGTAGAGGGATATGTTGTACCTGGCTTTCGCGAGAAACAGCACGGCCACGTCCAGGCCGGCGCCCATGTAGAACTCGTCAAGGATATGATAGCGGTACAGTACCGGTATGGTGAAGTAATTGGTGTCTATGTTTGATTTATCCGAATACTTTTTGAGGGGAAGGCTGTACAGGAGCTCCAGCGGCAGCCCGGTAAGCACGGTAAACATGCCGGTATCGATTATCCTCACCTGGATGATCCGCTGTTCGTAAAACAACCCGGCAGAAACGACATGCCGCCTGTGTATGTAGAAAAGAGCCTCAAGTCCCCCGCGGAACCCGGCGGTGAAGGAGCCCTTTTCGTATTTATACTTGAACAGATCCTCATTCGAATTGCGCGGGCCGAGGATACCGTACCCGAAGGCCCCGATACTGAAGCCCATGTGGAAGGCGAAGGCCTGCCTCTTTTTCCGGATGGAGGTATATTCCTTCAGGCGGGCCTCGATCCCGTCATCAACCGCCTTATCGTCGAGCCTTTTTGCCTTTTCGCTGTCGGGATCCCGCCAGTCACCGCCCTCGCTGTCATGCAGGCCGGAATCCGATTTATCCGGGGGTGATTCTTTTTTTGGAACATCGTCTTTCGTAATCGGGGCACGATTCGCCGCGAAAGCCAGGGAGCATCCGGCAAGGAGGAGAAGGGATATGATGATGACTTTTTTCATGCCAGGTCCTTAATGATTACTCGGCTTTAAGCTACCCGTTATGATATAACCCCGTCAATACATTTTTAGATGAAAGTTGCCGGAACCGGCTCGGGAAAGGCCGGCGCGCACTCTCCTTGGTAAGACCTCAACCGCACTCCGTGCACCCTCTCCTTAAAAAGGAGAGGGTTTCCGCAATAAAGAATTTTTTCTATTCCCCTCTCTCCATTTTATGGAGAGGGGCTGGGGGTGAGGTCGAATACGGGAGAAGGGGCCGGGGGTGAGGTCTCTGAAAAAAAAGTATGGACAGTTTTATCAAGACCTGTAAAAAAGGATGCGACTATATGACTGGGGAAAGGAGGCAGGTGCATACGAATGGAAATAAAAATCCTGAAAGACATACTGGAATTAAATAAAAACGCCGCCGCGGAGGTCAGGGACCTTCTTAAAAAGAAAAAAGTCTACATGATAGACATGATGAGCTCGCCCGGGTCCGGCAAGACAACGCTGAACGACAAGCTGATCAGCGCCTTAAAAAGCCGATACCGCATTGCCGTTATCGAGGGCGACATAAAGACTACCAAGGACGCCGAGCGACTCGCCGGCCATAACATCCCCATCTTCCAGATCGAAACGGACCGGTTCGGCGGCGACTGCCACCTGGAAAGCACCTGGATAAAAAAATGCCTGGACCAGTTCGACCTGGACAACCTGGACCTGGTCATCATTGAAAATATCGGCAACCTGGTATGCCCGGCCGAATTCCAGCTGGGCGATGATGAACGGATCGTGGTCCTCAGCGTCACCGAGGGAGAAGACAAGCCGGCCAAGTATCCCCTCATGTTCAATTCCTCGGACACCATGGTGCTGAACAAGATCGACCTCCTCCCGCACCTCGATTACAGCGTGGATGAACTGATGGACAACCTGAAAAAGGTGAACCCGAAGATCAGGGTCTTCCAGGTAAGCGCGAAAACAGGCGAAGGCATGGACCCGCTGCTGAAGCATATCAGCGACAGCATAGATACAAAAATCCGGGGATAGGCCGGTACAGCTGTCATGGGATTCACTACAATCACCTTCCTGTTCTATTTTCTGCCGCTTATTCTGATCGCTTACTTTGCAGTGCCGGCGCGGTTCAAGGTCCCCCTGCTCCTGGCAGGCAGCTACTTTTTTTATTTCTGGGGGTCCCCCACCGGCGCCGTGGTCCTTCTTCTGGCGACGGTCATTGACTACCTCTTCGGCATGGCCATCCATGGCGCGGACAAGAGGAAGAAACTCCTTCTTGGAATTTCAGTAACCTTTAATATACTGGTCCTGGTCTATTTCAAGTACACCAATTTCTTCATAGGCGAGGCAAACCGTATCCTGGGCGGCATGGACCTGTCGACCATCTCATGGTCGGTGGTGATCTTTCCCGTGGGGATATCCTTCATTACATTCCACAGGATAAGCTACCTGGTTGACATCTATTACGGCAAGGCTGAACCCGCGAAAAACATCCTGTCCTACGCCCTGTACCTCGCGATGTTCCCCAAGGTAACGCAGGGGCCCATTGTCCGCTACCAGGACATAGCGTCGCAGATTGCGAAGCCGCGTTACAACCTTGACGACATCTTCGAGGGGAGCATCCGTATCTGCGTCGGCCTGGCAAAGAAGGTACTGCTCGCCGATCCCCTCGGCGCCGTGGTGAACTCCATCTTCAGCATGGACATCTCATCTCTTACCGTGGGATACGCCTGGCTCGGCGTAATCTGCCACAGCTTTCAGATCTATCTTGACTTTGCAGGATATTCGGATATCGCCATCGGCATCGGACGCATGATGGGATTCAAGCTCCCGGAGAATTTTAACCGGCCCTATTGCGTGGAAAGCTTCACCGAACACTGGAAGCGCTGGCACATATCAATGGTGGTCTGGTTCAGGGAATACCTCTACATCCCGCTGGGCGGCAACCGCGTCAGCAAGTGGAAGACATACCGGAACCTCTGGGTCGTGTTTATCCTGTCGGGCTTCTGGCACGGCGCGAACTGGACCTACCTCGCCTGGGGCTTTTACAACGGCTTATTCATTTTTCTCGAACGTCTCTACCTTATCAGGTTTATGAAACGCTGGCCGGCCCCCCTGAAGATAGCGCAGTTTTACATGTTCCTGGTCATCGGGCACGCGTTTTTCCGGTGCACGAGCATAACCGGGGCTTTCCGCCATATCGGCCGCATGTTTGACGTGACCGCCATCGGCGCCATCAAGTCCCCGGTCCTGCTGGCGAACCTGATGGGCAACAGGGAGATGTTCGTCTTCCTCGTGTGCGTGTTGATATGCTTTCTGCCTCAAAGGGTCATAGAGTGGTTCCGCTCGATGCTGGAATCGCGCGTGAGTCCGCGGGGCATCACGCGGCTGAAAATCGCCGGCGCCTTCATCCTGGTCGTGCTGTCACTGATGTCGCTCGTCAATAACAGCTTCAGTCCATTTATTTATTTCAGGTTTTAATGATGACAGACAAGAAAATCTTTATCATAGCGGCGAACATATTCATAGCCATAATTCTCGTCCAGACCCATCTCAGTCCCTTCAGGGACATGATTTTAAGCGGGGCCGAGAAAAAAGCGGTCCCGGGGCCGCCCAGGTTCAGCGATGTTATGGCGGGAAAATTCCAGGTCAACGTTGAAACGTGGCTCAAGCAGAACGTGGGCTTCCGCGGCACCTTTGTCAAGACGGACAACCAGATAAATTTTTCCCTGTTCAATGAATTCTCCCGCAGCCACCCGCGCAAGCTCATCCTGGGAAAAGAGAAGCAGCTTTTTGAGGAGCATTACATTGACGCTTTCAACAAGAAAAACGTGTCGCCGGCATCCCTCCTGGAGAAAAAGGCCGATTCCCTGCGGCAGCTGCAGGATAAGCTCGCGGCCAGGAATGTCAGGTTCCTGCTGCTCCTCTCGCCCAGCAAGGCTTCCATATACCCTGAATACATTCCGGAGAGGTACATTCTCCGCCATAACGAGGCCAAAAAAGATAATTACCAGGTATTCGTTCCCATGCTCAAAAAACAGGGCGTCAATTTCCTTGACGGCAGGGAGATGTTCCTGGAGATGAAGAAAAAAGGGACCCCGCAGCTGTTCCCGTCGAGCGGTTCCCACTGGAGCCTCTACGGCGGATACCTGTTCGGGACCAGGCTCATCGAACGGATGGAACAGCTGCTGGGACGCAGGCTGGTGCGCATGGAGGTGAGGAAACTCATCCCCAGCAGGGAGCCCATAGGCCTCGACAAGGACGTCGCCCGCCTCGGCAACATCCTTTTCACCAGGTCGCTGTTCACCGGGTATATCTATCCCGAAACATACCCCGTGGTCCAGGCGGGTTCATACCGGCCCGACATTCTGATGCTGGGTGACAGCTTCTGCTGGAACATCATCCCCTATCTTGAAGCAAACAGTATTTTCTCACGCCTCAATTTCTACTATTATTTCAACACCGACAATTCATTCCCCGATAAAAAACATGCCCCCATCGACCGGACCCGTATCAACTGGGACCGCGACGTATTCACCAGAGACATCATTCTTATTGAGATCAACGAAATAGCGCTGAACGAAGCGGGCTACGGGTTCGTCGAGGCCGCGCTGAGCGCCCTGCGCAGGTAACCCCGACCCCAATAAAATGAACTGGCATGTCAGTTTTTTAATTGCATTTCCGGATGCCGATTTTATGCTTGCCAGACTGGCTGGACGGATTTTTTAAATAACACAGATATACATGTTAGGAGGTTCCATGAGCACGCTGAATCTTAAAAACACTACGGTTCCCGCCGCCTTCCAGGCACAGGTCGCGAAATATGGCGACCGCGCCTGCGTCGCGTACCGGGACGGTAAACTCGGCAAATACGTGGACATATCCTGGAACGAGATGAACAGGATGGTCAGGCAGCTCGGCTGCTATTTGCTTTCCGCGGGGGTGAGAAAAGGGGACCGCGTAGCCCTCTTCTCGCAAAACAGGCCGGAATGGTGGATAGCAGACCTGGCGATCCTCTCCGCGGGCGCGGTCAACGTCCCGATCTATGCCACTAACTCGGCCGAGGAATCCCGCTATATACTGAAAAATTCCGGTGCGAAGATCTGCATCGCCGGGACCAGGGACCACATGGAAAAGATTCAGGAAGCCAGGAAGAAGGTTCCCGGCTTTACAATGACCATCGCCATTGACCCGGTCAAGGTGCCGAACAAGTCCGTGATCGCATGGGCGGACGCCCTGAAAAAAGGGGCCGCCTACAAGAACCAGGGCGAAATCGACAAAAGGGTGAATTCAATCAGGCCGCGGGACCTTGCGACCATTATATACACATCCGGCACCACGGGAGACCCCAAGGGCGTGATGCTTACCCATGACAACTTCGTGTCCGACGCGCGCCAGATAAACAACGACTTCAGCGAATACATAAACGACACGCACGTCCTGCTGTCGTTCCTGCCGCTGTCACACTCCCTGGAACGCACGGCCGGATACTACTTCCCGCTCTTCGCCGGGTGCAAGGTCGCCTTTGCCGAAGACTTCGGCAAGGTGGTCGACAACATGAAGGAGGTGCGTCCCACCTTCATCATCAGCGTGCCGCGGCTGTATGAGAAGATACATTCCGTCATTCTCTCGCGCCTCCCCGAGGCGTCGAAAGCCAAGCAGTTCATGTTCAAGCTGGCGGTCGCCACGGCGAAGGAAAATCTCCCCTACGTGTGCACGGACAGGCCGCTGCCGCCGCTCCTGGGGCTCAGGGTCAGGCTGTTCGATAAGCTGGTGTTCGGGAAGTTCCGCGAAGGCCTCGGCATGGACCGCATGGAGTTCGCCGTATCCGGCGGCGCCCCGCTGTCCATTTCCGACGCCGAGTTCTTCATTGGCATGAAGATCAAGATCCTGGAAGGGTTCGGCCTCACCGAGACCACGCCGGTCACGAACGTCAACCCGCCCTGGAAGATCAAACCCGGCACCGTCGGCCCCGCCCTTTCAGAGACCAAAGTGAAGATATCCGACGAAGGCGAGCTTCTCATCAAGGGTCCCCAGGTGATGAAGGGTTATTATAAAAATCCGAAGGCGACCAAGGAAGTATTCACCAGGGACGGATGGTTCAGGACGGGCGACCTGGCCCGGATCGACGACGACGGCTACGTGGCCATAACCGGCAGGATCAAGGACATCATCGTCACCGCGGGCGGGAAAAACATCTCCCCGCAGAACATCGAGGGCAGCCTGAAGGCATCGAAATTCATCGAGCAGGTGGCCGTCATTGGCGACCGCCGCAAGTACCTGACGGCGCTCATCGTCATCGACGAGGACAACGTC
>CAZZHU010000033.1:0-10012 GCA_964654045.1 uncultured Leptospirales bacterium | reverse complement strand
GTACCTGTCGGCCCTTATCATCCCGGCCTTTGATACCCTGGAGAAGTGGGCCAGGAGCAAGGGACTCACCTTCTCGGGCAACAGCGACCTGGTGAGGAGCAAAGAAGTGTACGATCTTATCCAGGGCGAGATCACCCGGGAAATGAAGAGCTACGCCCGGGTGGAGCAAATCCGCAAGTTCAGGCTCCTTGACGCGGAATGGACGCAGGATACCGGCGAGATAACGCCGTCCCTCAAGGTGAAGCGCAAGGTAGTCGAGGAAAAATACAGGGACATAATCGAAGAGATGTATCCCGCCGGAGGAAATGACTGACAGAAGCCGAAACGGCGCGGTTCACTCCGCGCCGTTTTCGCACTACAGCCCGCCGCCTCTATCTAACCCTGAAATAACACCGTTTCCGAACCGCGTAACTCCCGGTGCTCCAGCTGTAATGGAGGCGCGCTTCATAAATTCCCGGCCCGAGATCCAGCGATCTGAACGTAACGGACCCGTTTTTCCTTCCGCCGGTAAAGGAATACTTCCAGTAAAGCCGCGACGGGGCTCCCTTGTCGGCAATGGATATCCATTCCTGCTTTTTGCCGTCAATATTATAGAATCGTACAACGATCGGCTCCCTGCCGTAATAAGCTTTCTTGCTCGTCTCTATCCGGGGGCCCTTCCCCGTATGCCGGTGGGCAACCTGCGCATTCGATTTATGTTTCGGCTGAAACATCGGCCTGATTACAAATACGCCGATTATCGCCGCGCAGGCGATAAGCGCCGCCGCATATATCGCATACTGGATGGTTTTTGCGCGATTATCTCTTTTATTCTTTTTACGGGCCATTACTGCACTATCTCCTCAACCTGCTATCTGGATGGATTTGTTATATTGCGCCGGCACGGACCCGATTTGTCAATTAAGAATAAGAAAAAGAATTGAATCCGGGCGTGATCCCCACGGGACACCTCAACCGGCAGCGAAATAATTATTGACAGTTCGTCTCTTCCATAAATTAATCCAGGTGGCAGGGCATCATATATAGCGTTCCACTGGACATATTATTGTTTTTATGCATGACGGCGGGCCGCGGTGGAACGTCATACGCGGAAGCGAAACAATTGAAATTACCATCCGGCAATGAACATGGAATATAAAAAACGCCTTTCTGAATTTTTCCGGATCAATGGCGGTGACCTGGAACTGCTTTTAAAAAAGATAGTCGTCAGGGAAATCCCCTCGAAAACCATATTACTGTCGGAAGGAGAGATGGCCACGAAATTATTCCTGGTCATCAGGGGGTGCCTGAGGACATTTTTCATCAAGGAAAACGGTTCGGAAATAACATCGCAATTTTTTATTGAGAACCAGATGGTTGCATCTTTCGAAAGCGCCATGACAGGCACGCCAAGCAGGTCCCACATAGAAGCGATCGAGGACTCGACGATCGGCATCATAAAAATGAAAGACCTTGAAAACCTGATCATGACCTGCGACCCGATCAAAAAGTATTTTATCGAACACCTCAGGACAAGGCTGATGTATTACATGCACCAGCATGCTTCCTTCATACTTGATTCCCCGGAAAAAAGATACGTGAACCTTGTCAAAGAAAGACCGGACCTGGTTTCACGGCTGCCCCAGCAGTACATCGCTTCGTACCTGGGGATTACCCCGGTCTCATTGTCCCGGATCCGGGCCAGATTGAAAAGAATTAACAAAAGTTAATTGCAGCAGCCCTCCTCGCCTGTTATATTTCAATCATAATGGTTCGTGGCCCGCACGGGCAATAACGCCTTCGCAGACGGCACAGGCAGCCATTAATACCATGCCGGCTGATTCCGGCGGAATAACGAGGATGCATCCATGGTGAAATCTCAAGCTGTTTCCAGAACGACAAAAAACAATTTCTACATTGACCTGCTTAATATCGCACCCTTCCTGATCGTAATGACAAGCGGCCTTGTACTCCAGGTCAATTACCACATGCACCATCTCCCCAATGGTCACCTGGTCCTGGGATTAAGCAGGCACGGTTGGCTCCTGCTTCACAAACTATCGGCCATCCTGTCCCTGGCCGGGGTCACCGCCCACTGCATGCTGCACCGGAAATTCATTGCGGCTGCCACCGGGAGAATAATTGCCCGGAGGTCCTTTACAAAAGTGCCGTTATCATATCACCTGTTTATCCTGTACGCCCTGTCATCGCTCACGGCACTGGCATCATGGATCATGCCCGGCCGCGGACCCGGCGGCAGATCTCACCTCGTCGAGATACACGACAAGCTGACGCTGCTGCTGATAATCCTTGCCGCGGCGCATATCATATCGCGGGCCGGCTGGATGTGGAAAACAGGAAAAAAAATATTAATGAGAAATCAGGATGCACCGGCGCTCACTATCACCGGGAAAAGCGAGGTATAATGAAAACCATCAATAACGATTATGATTCCATCGCCCGTCTCTGGTGGTCGGAGGAGGAGGGATCGACCGCCACCATCAGGTATTTTATCAACCCGGTGCGTTTCAATTATTTCAAAAGAATGATGGATATGCATTATACGTCCGGTTATTCGGATAAGAAAGCCCTCGACGTCGGCTGCGGCGGAGGATTCCTCTCCGAGGAACTCGCGAAAACAGGACTGGAGGTCACCGGCGTCGACCCTTCAGGGGAATCCATCCGCGTCGCCCGGGAGCATGCCATGAAGGGCGGTCTTGATATCGAATATCTGGTATCCGGCGGGGAGCAGATCCCCTTCGCCGGCGGCGCCTTTGACATGGTTTTCTGCTGCGATGTCCTCGAGCATGTCAACGATCTCCCCGGGGTGATATCTGAAATCTCCAGGGTCCTTAAACCGGGAGGCGTCTTCTTTTTCGACACCATCAACAGGACCTTGTTGAGCAAAATTATAATAATATTCTTCATGCAGGAATGCGGGCTCACGGCATTCGGCCGGGGCGACGATCACGTATGGAGCATGTTCATAAAACCGGGTGAATTGAAGTCCATGATGGCCCAAAACGGCATGTCCCTGGCCGGACTGAAAGGGATTACAACGAGGCATAACGGCCCGTCGACCCTGGTAAATCTATACAGGGCTTCGCGAAAGATTATTTCCTACAAAGAGCTGGCTGACCGCATGCAATTTATCGAGAGCGGCCATCTCGAATGTTCCTACATGGGATATGGGATCAAGACTGATAATTGAATATACTCTCCTCTGCCCGGATCACCCGCCTGCCTGTAAATTTTTTGGTTGAAATGAATCTCATAATCCCGTATATGTACTTACCAGCATCGGCATTATCGTACTACCGGATTCGCCGATAAAGATCGGGAGAGAGACCTCATTACCGTGACAACAATCATCGCGATTCGACACGGCGAAACAGAATGGAACAGGATCGGGAAGCAGCAGGGGCACCTGGACAGCGGCCTCACCGCCCTCGGCCTCGAGCAGGCGCGTATGGCCGCCGCGCTGCTCTCGCGTAAATCCTGCGACATTATCTATTGCAGCTGTCTGGGCAGAGCCGTGGCCACGGCGGAAATAATAGCGCGGGAGACGGGCCTTGAAATGGTCCGCGACCGCGGTCTGAACGAAAGGAACCTGGGCATGCTGCAGGGCCTCACCCTGAAAGAATTCGGCGCATCCCATCCCTGGGAACATGAACGGTTTGTATCAGGCGACCCGGATTACGTCATACCGGGAGGAGAAAGCGTGCGCCAGCGGTACGAGAGGACGGTCCGGTCGGCTGCAAGGATCGCGTCCGTCAATGCCGGCAAAAAGATCATCATGGTGATGCACGGGGGAAACCTGGACAGCCTCTTCAGGCATACCCTGGGGATACCCCTCGAACGGCCGAGGAATTTTTCCCTGCTGAACGCAAGCATAAACACCTTTGAAGTTGAAGATGAGACATGGAAGCTCATCGCCTGGGGTGATGTTTCGCATCTCCGGGAAATCGGCGCCCTGGACGATTTTTAATCTGCGGGACTTACGATGTTACAAAACAAGGGGAGTTGTCTCAAAAATAGAATTATACAAAGGAAGGTCCCGAACCATGAAAAAAATGAAGCCTTTCGCCCTTGCAATCGCTTCAATGATTTCAGTCTCATGCTTTTCAAACATAGCCCCCAGGGAGCAGGTCCGGGAATGGATACAAAACGGGAGCCTTATCGTTGATGTGCGGACTCCCGCTGAATTCAATAACGGCCATTACAAAGACGCTATCAACATCCCCCTTGCCGACATCGAGAACAGCTTCGCCATGTTCGGCGACCGGAACCGCCTCATAGTGGTCTATTGCAGAACAGGTAACCGGAGCGGCAAGGCAAAGGCCATCCTGGAAAAGCACGGATATAAAAACGTGATTAATGGCGGCGGCCTGAAGGACATGCCGTAACCGGCCGGAAAAATCGCCTTTTCACGTGAAAAGATAATGCCGGCTTCCGGACACGGTCCTGGAAACATGCCAAATATTATTTGACAGATGTCCGAGACGCTTTATCCTCCGCGTGGAGGAACGGCACATGAAACACTTTACCCGGTCCATCTGTACAATTACCGCAGCATTATTTTTCCTGATACTTATAGGCGACGCGACGATAATGCTCCGCGACGCCCTGGGCCGCGCCGGCCGCGGCGATAGTTATCGGTCATCCAGCTCGAGCTCGCGCTCAGGCTCCGGCTCGTCACGCGACTATCATGACAGGTCCGGCCGCCTGACGCCGTCATACATGTCCACGGCCCCCAGCGGCTCCGGGTCATCGGCTCCGCTGGTACAGTACCGCAAGGAATATGACATCAATTACGACATCAACTCTTACTCCGCCGTCTTAAAAGTGAACAACGACGGCACGGTCAGCGTCACCGAGATATTCGACGTGACGATTAACAAGGAACAGCAGGGCATCGCCCGGCCGATACATAAACAATATCTCTTCAATGAGCTGGCCATATCAAAGGTCACCTCTCCCCAGGGATATGCCTCCTATGTGCCGAACGACTACAGGATGAATTACTTTGAATTCGGGTATAAGGATAAAAAGGTAACAGGGCGCCACATCTTCACCCTGAACTACACCGCGACCGGCATGGTGCTCCCCCGGGGGTCCGGGACAAGGCTGCTATGGAGGTCCTATATCGGCAAGGAAGCGAAGCTAGATAGCTTTAAAGTGAGCATCCCCGGCGGAGCAGCGCCGGTCAGGGCGATGGCAAACCTAATCCCCCTCAGGGGTGGGACCGCCCAGGGCGCCGGTGATCTTCAATGCGTCACCGCCGGGAACCAGGTAACGGTCACCGTCAACCGGCGGGAGGAAGCCATTCTGAGCGTTACAGTGTGCATGCCCCAGGGCGCCGTTGATGCCGGGGAGATGAGGGCCGGGCTGAAAAAGCTCCTGGCGGAAAACCTGCGCAATCCCGCCCTCAGGGAATTCCGGAGCACTATGACCGTCAATAACAACATGTCCGTCGACATTGAAGACTCGTATGAGTACGCTTCCGACAGTCCCCGCATCCAGATGAAAATGTGGTACCTGGACTACCTGATGATGGCCGTGGGTGACAGGGCGCCCGGCTGGTTACAAAACAAGCTGTACCTGTACGGCTTCAGCAAAAAATCATGCGACATGGACGATTATAACTTTGACGGCGTGTGCGTCCCTGCGCCGGAAGCCGGTCAGAACAAAACGGGCCTGCGCTATTCAATGTACGGCAACTTCAACCCGGGAGAGCCGTTCTTCTTTGAGTTCAAGCTGCCTCCCACGACAGTCAAGCTGGCGGACCGCGTCCATTTCGAGATCTCCTTTCCATCCTTCGTGAAAAAGGATAAGGTCATGCCGGTTCTCTATCTTTATACCGGGAGCTTTGACAGCGAGGCCATGCTGGGCGAGGTTGAATTCGAAAGCCTGTGGGAAGGGAACAGGCTGATCGGCGATTACAATGACGGGCTCTATGATGAGCAGTATCTTAAGCTGCGGATAGCGCTGCCCAGGGAAGGATTCAAATCATCGGGGCCCGACCTGACAGCGAGACTCTCCCGCCACTGGTACTTCAACCGGTGGATATTCATCGGCGTGGTAGCGGCCATCGTGCTCCTGGCTGGCGGTGGAGCCAGGCTCTTCTGGTACATGAAAAAGAAAAAGTCGGCAGGCGTCTGATGGACGGTACAACCCGCTCAGCCATAAAGCCCGGGATGAAAGTCGCCATCGTACTGAAGCAGGACCAGCGCACGGGCAAGCTCACCGAAGGGGTGGTGAAGGACATACTCACCAATTCGCCCTCCCATCCCCACGGCATCAAGGTGCGACTGCAGAGCGGCGCCGTGGGCCGGGTGAAAAAGGTATTGTAAACCTTTCTTTAAAAGCCCCCCTCTGGGGGGTTGGGGGGTTGTTCTGAGACAGCCCCTTTGTATTTAAATTATCAACAAACTTGTTACAACCCCAGCATCCCCTTCCTGAGCTCCGCCTGAATCGCGTTCCCGCCGATCCAGATGCCGAAGAGGACCTTCTTGAAGGCCAGGCCTTCGACCAGGGATTTTGGCACGCCGTTCTTGTAGACCTGGGTCCCCTTGCCGGGCCGGTACACGAGATCGTAAAAATCGCCAACCTTGATGCCGTCCTTGAAGGTGTTTATAAACCTGTCAATCCCTGCCTGGTATGGCGCCATGTTCCCCCCGGTCGATTTCCTGAAACCGTCCCGCGTGTTTTCGGCCATGCGTTCCGGCGTCACCAGGCCGGAAACGATGTGGAGCCGCACCGACATCGGCTCGTCGGCGCCGCAGATCCTGGCGGCGTTGGAATTCTTCGCCTTCAGGTACAGGGCGCCGATATAGATGTCCATCCCGAACTTCGTCCTCATACCGGTGCCGTTGAGGACCAGCGTCGTTCCGCCGGCCTTAAAACTTTCAGGGATGTTGACGTTCTTCACCACCTTCGCGTCGGCGGCGCATATTCCCATTATAACCATGAGCATAACTGAAAAGAATCTCTTCATGTAATTGAACCTCGTGTAATTTATTTCACCTTTTCTACCAGGAGCGCCGCGGCGTTACCGAAGGCCCCGCAGAGCGACGCAAGCCCGTATTTCTCGTTCGGGAAATCTGTCTTCAGCACATTCAGAAGCGTTACGATGAGCCGTGCCCCGGACTGTCCCAGCGGGTGGCCGAGGGCGATCGCTCCGCCCCAGACGTTGGTCCGCTTGAAGGGGGCGTTCTCATTATCGATCTTCAGGTCGCGTATGCAGGCCAGGGCCTGGCTCGCGAAGGCCTCGTTCAGCTCGATCGGTCCGATATCAGCCGGGGTGAGTCCCGTTTTTTTGAAGAGCTTCTGCACCGCCGGGACGGGGCCGATCCCCATCACCGTGGGATCACACCCCGCCAGCGTGGCATAACTGAACTTGTAGTGGTATTCCAGTCCCAGCTCGTCGGCCTTCCTGCGGCTCATCAGGAGCAGGCAGGCCGCGCCCTGGGTCAGGGGCGACGCTGTCGCGGCGGTCACCACGCCGTTCGGTTTGAAGGACGAAGTCATCGTTTTCATTTTTTCAGGCTCGACCTTGTCGCGGATCCACTGGTCATGCTCGACGAGGATTTCATTGCCATTGTCGTCGGCTCCCCTGACCGGTATGATCTCTTTCTTGAATTTGCCGGCATTACGGGCCTCGGCTGCCTTCCTGTTAGACCAGGCGGCCATGTTTTCCATATCATCGCGGGATATTTTCCACTGCTCCGCCACCTTCTCCGCCGTGGGGCCCATGGGCAGGTCCGCGCCGTTATAATATTTCAGGAGCCGCGGCGGAAAATTCATGTTAGCGGCCATGGGGACCTTTTCCATGTCCTCGACGCCGGCCGCGAGCATGATGTCGGCCTGGCCGGTCATGATGGCGCGCGCCGCGTGCATCGTGGCGGACATGCCGGAGGGGCACTGGTTGGTCATCGTGTTGCTCGGCACGGAGTTCGGGAGACCGGAGGCCAGCCACCCCAGCCGGCCGATATCGTTCTGCATACCGGAGATGTTCGCGCATCCGACCAGAACCGCGTCGACATCCTCGGGCTTGACTTTCTTGTTCCTGTCGAAAATGCCCTGATACACATACGTCAGCAATTCATCCGGCCGGAGATTCCTGAACCAGCCCTTGTCCCTGTGCGCCCGTCCGTTCGGGGTACGAACGCCGTCAATAAATACAGCTTCTTCCATAATACGTTCTCCTGTGATTAAAAGTGCTTGTCATTACTCGGTATTCGCCATGGAAACCAGGTCCTTCGCCGCCATCTCGCGGAGCAGCTTCTTGTTGACCTTGTGTACTTCCGTCAGCGGCAGGCTGTCGATGATCATGACCGCCCGGGGCACCGCGTATCTGGCAACCTTCTGCTTCAGGTAATCGATGATCTCCCCTTCGCTGATATCGTTCCTGTATTTTTCTCTCGGCTGGATGTATACGGCGACACGCTCGCTCCCCTCCCGCTCCGGGTCGGGAACGCCGACGGTAGCCGCCATCTCCACCTTGGGGTGATGGTAGAGGATATCGTCCACCTCGCGGGAATAGACCTTGTACCCTGACACGATGATCATGTCCTTGGTGCGATCGACGATATAGAAAAACCCGTTCTCGTCGATTCTGACCACGTCGCTGGTGTGTATGTATCCGTCCTCGTCGATGCCGGTGCCGCGGTCAGGCCAGTAACCCATCATGCGGTTCGGCCCGCGCAGGAGCATCTCGCCCCTCTCTCCCTTCATCATATCTTCAATGGGTACTTCCCTTCCCGTTTCGACCGAGAGGAACTTCACCTCCACGTCAGGATACGGGATGCCGATGGTACCGCGCTTTTCGGCGGCCCTGGCGGTCGTCTTTTTTTCGGCGGCGGATTTCCCGCCGGTCAGCTTCGCCATGAGGGCAAAGGCCTTGGTTACCGCATAACCGACATTGCGGGTACCGGCAAGGCGCAGCAGCAGGTTTAAAAACGCCAGGTTCCCCGGTATGCTCATGACAATCGTATTGATTTTCATGGATGTCCGACCCCCGAAGAGACGCACGAGGAATGAAGTGTTGAGATGGGTCGTCGGGGACATCTCGGACAGGCCGTATCCTTCCAGGATGCCGCCCCCCGCCTTGCTTTCGAATTTGTCCTGCACATTGGTGGGAAGCGCCGCAGATCCGGACACGCCCAGCATGGCATAACCATCGAGCTCCTCTGACAGCTTCATGAACTGGGTCGGCACACCGAACTGCATGAGGGGGCAATGCTCCTTGATCATCTGGATCATGCCCGTGGTGTCCCTTGGATCGGGGACCAGTATCTGGTTGAATCCCAGCAGGGTCATGTTGTGCATGACCGAGTGCCCGTACGTATGAAAGAAGGGCAGACCCATGAGTACCGTTATGGCCCCCCTGAGAAGTATGGCCTGCAATCCGAAGGCATACATGCCCTGCATGCTGTTGGCGTAAATGTTCCGGTGTGTCAGCATGCATCCCTTCGCCAGGCCGGTCGTTCCCCCGGTAAACATGAGGGTCTCGATATCGTTTTCAGCATCAAAGGTGATATCAGGGGGTGCCGGCTGATTTTCATCAATAAGATCGGTCATCCACAGCGCGTCCGAAGGTATGGCGCCTCCCTGTGCCGGAGAGCCCGCCTTTGATTTTTTTGAAAAATCATCAAGATTGCAGAGTATCAGGAATTCTATTTTACATTTCTTTATGACCTGGACTGCCACATCAAGATGCTCCGCCAGGGTGACCAGCGCCCGCGGTTTACCGTCATTGAACTTGTGCTCGAGAGAGGAAACAGAGTCAAGCGAGCTGCTGGGAATGTGGACCAGGCCCGCCCTGGATATGGCATAATCGGTCAAAACAAATTGAATGGATGTGGGAAGGATCGCGGCAACCCGGTCTCCCTTCCGCAGGCCGAGATTGCAAAAAGCCGTGGCCAGGCGATCAACCTTCTCCCGCAGTTCCGGGTATGTTACTTTATGATTGAATTGTATGAGTCCGTTTTTCCTGTACTTTTTTGCCGTGGCGTAGAGGAGCTCATGGACC
>CAZZHU010000032.1:0-30917 GCA_964654045.1 uncultured Leptospirales bacterium | reverse complement strand
TTTGCTGTTTTTTTTCCGTTAGCAAAGTTTTCAGCTATAGAAAAATAATGGAAGCGCCTGTTTACGTGCCGAACCCCAGGAGATAATCAATGGAGTTTCATCTCATAAATGTCGGTATCGCGGATTACTGCGTATCGTCATCGCCCGATATACTGAGGACCATCCTCGGGTCCTGCGTGGGCATCTGTCTCTATGATGAGCAGCTGAAGATCGGCGGCATGTGCCACATAATGCTTCCCTCGATGAAGGAGCAGAACGCGTCAGTGAAAAAATACGCCGATACGGCGATACCCATGATGATACATGAAATGAAAGAAAAGGGCGCCGATCCGGGGAAGATCAAGGCCAAGATCATCGGCGGGGCCCGGATGTTCAACGTATCGGAGAACAGCATGATGGGCGAGATCGGGAACAACAATACCGCAAAGGTGAGGGAAGTTCTCAATGAACTGGCCATCGGAATAGTCTCCGAGGACACCGGCGGTAATTACGGCCGCACCATCGATTTTTATCTGGATTCGGGCATGGTAAAAATACGGTCGATGGGCAGGGAAGAAAAGATCATATAGATATCAGCGGGGTCGCCCGGACCCCGCTGCAGAATGACAAAGCGCATCATCAGCAGGTAATGACCCATGGAAAGTATGACAGGCTACGCGTTTCTTGAACAGAGCACCGAACAGTTTTCATATTCAGTAGAGCTTAAATCGTTAAATTCGCGGTATCTCGAGATATATGTCAATGTGCCGAAGATAATTAAAAATGAGGAAAACGAGCTTCACAATCTCATCAAGCAGCGCTTCGGGCGGGGAAAGCTTGAGCTGAATATCGATATTTTCGACTGGGTGGTTTCCAAGCCGATCGTCATCAACGCGGACATGATCAAAAAGTATTACCGCGAGCTGCACCGTGTCCACAGGGAGCTGGGGATAGCCGAGCCGTTTCGCTTTGAATCGGTACTGAATCTTGACGGCATCAGCCAGCGCGACCGCTCCGCCATATCACGAACTTCCCGCGGCGATATCTACGGCACGATCAACAGGGTAATTGACAAAGCCATCGAGATGCGTCACAAGGAAGGCGCCGCCATTAAAAAGGACCTGGTGAAGCTGATTTCGGATATAACGGGACAGGCCGGCGGGATAAAATCCGCCGCGAAGAATTCGGCGAAGGATAAAAAAGAGACGCTGAAAAAAAGGATCGAGGGTATCGTCGGCTCAAAGGTTGATGATGTGCGGCTGTATACCGAGATCGCCATCCTGGCCGACAAGCTCGATATCAACGAGGAAGTCATCCGCTTAAAGGACCACATCCAGAAATTCAGCGCGATGATGAAAGGCGGCGGGCAGGTCGGCAAGAAACTGGACTTTCTCGCGCAGGAGATGTTCAGGGAAATCAACACCATCGGATCAAAATCAAATAATGCAGAAATCGCCCACATGGTGGTCGATGTCAAAAACCATATTGAAATGATCCGGGAGCACTGCAGGAACGTGGTATGAAAACAACACTCATAAATATAGGATTCGGCAATGCCGTTGTCGCGGAGCGGGTAATTGTCGTGATAACGCCGGCGTCGGCGTCCGGGAAGAGGCTCCGCGAGGAAGCAAAGGAGAACAACCTCCTCATCGACGCCACGCACGGCAGAAAAACCAGGGCGATCATTGTCATGGACAGCAACCACGTCATTTTGTCGGCCATGCAGCCAGAGACCATCGCCAACCGGCTGATGAATCTTGAAAGCGAATAATCTGTCAGTTGTCATAAGCGCCCCTTCCGGGGCCGGGAAAACCACGCTTATCAACAGGCTCCTGTCCTTCGATGACCGTTTTGAGTTTTCAATTTCAACCACGACGCGGCCCCGGCGTCAGGGCGAAACCGGCGGGAAAAGCTATGATTTTGTCGGTGAAAGCGAGTTCAAGGATATGATCGCCCGGGATGCCTTCATGGAGTGGGCGCTGGTCCACGGGAACTATTATGGAACAACCAAAAAAGAGATTGACAGAATTAGGAGTGACGGGAAAATCCCGATATTCGACGTTGATGTCCAGGGCGCCAGGAACCTGAAGCCCGGGCTGGACAGCGCGGTTTACATTTTTATAGTGCCTCCCTCCCGGGAAGTGCTTGAATCGAGGCTGCGTAACCGGAAAACCGATTCAGAAGAGCAGATACAGATTCGTCTGTGCAATGCCATCAGGGAACTGGGTGAGTATGCGCAGTACGATTATATCGTCATCAATGATGACCTCGATGTCGCTCTGAATGAAATCCGTTCGATTGTAACCGCTGAATTATGCAAAACAGAATTTGTTTGCAATATAATTACCGACATGCTGGAGGAGAGCTGTGATAATTCCGCTTGATAAATTGCTTACGTATAATAAGAATAAATATATTTTTTCCCGCGCCATCATGGAAGCGGTCGAAAAAATCGGCAACATGAAGTCCTTTCCCGAAGATGATTCCAAGTGGAAGGTCGTTCCCAATATCCTGAAGCTGATGCTGAACAATGACATTAAGTTCATCCATAACGAGGAACCTGAAAAGGAACAGGAAGAATAGCCGTCAGCAGCGAACAAGTCAGATATGCGGTCCTGGTGGGGCCGACGGCAATCGGGAAGACCGGCGTGTCCCTCGCGGCGGCCGGCGAAGCGTTTGAGATACTATCCGCGGATTCTGTACAGGTGTACCGGTATCTCGATATTGGCAGCGGCAAACCGGACCGCGCCGATCGGGAGCGGATCCGCCATTACGTGATAGACTGCGTTGAGCCGGATGTTTCATTTTCGGCCGGCGATTTTTGCAGGGAGGCACGGACCGCCGTCGATACCATCATCTCGCGCGGAAAGAAGCCGATGATTGTCGGCGGTACGGGCCTTTACATAGATTCATATTTCCAGGGCCTCTCGGAGATTCCTGAAATTTCCCCGGATGTGCGGGAGGCGGTTAAGAGCGAATTGACGGCGCGGGGACTGGAGTCCCTGCACGAGGAGCTGATCAGGGTCGACCCGGTTTTCGGGGAGCGTATACACCCTAACGATACGCAGCGGATCACACGGGGCCTCGAAGTGTATCGGGGGACCGGAAGGCCTCTTTCGAGTTATTACAGCACCAGGCGCACATATGGATCGGATGACACGCTCTTTATCGGGCTCCGGGACGAAAGGGCCGCATTGCAGGAGAGGATTGACGAACGCGTTGACCGGATGATCAGGCAGGGGTTTGTGGATGAAGTCCGTTCTCTCAGGGAGCGCGGCTTCGGACCCGGGCTCAAGTCAATGAAGTCGATCGGCTACGCTGAAATAAACGAATATATCGACGGCGTGACGGGCCTGGATCAAGCGATCGCATCAATCAAAACCGTTACCCGGCAGTACGCCAAGCGCCAGATGACCTGGTTTGCCAGGAACAAGCGGATTAACTGGTTCGGTCCCGGTGATGTAAAAAAAATAGAGGAGCTGTTGCGGCGTTGGCTGGACGGCGGAATTAAATAAAAAATAGAACAGGAAAAGGTTAATCACAATGGCAGTACAATACAACAACCTGCAGGACCATTTTTTGAATACCGCGAGAAAGGAAAAGATCGATATCAATATTTTTCTTGTCAACGGTGTCCCGATCAAGGGCAAGGTGTTGAGTTTTGATAATTTTACCATCCTCATGGAAGTTGAGAAGCGGCAGAACCTCATCTACAAGCACGCGGTGTCCACCATGGTTCCACTGAGGCCCATACCATACAAGGAAGAAGAAGGAAAATAAACATCAACGAGCCGAGGCCAATGAAAAATTTTTTACTTAAAACCATCGCAGTTGTCCTGGTCGCGGGGATCGCCTGCATCCTGTTCTTTTCCGTGAAAAAAACGGATGCCACGCGGATCTGTGTCGTCCAGGACCTGAGAAGCAAATCTATAGTCGGCATCGCCCGGCCCGTCGCGTGGAATTACGCGTTCATCTGGCAGGGCGCCCTGCCCTGGTGGTTCCTCATTTCGGAGATGCCGACCCGGAGAGCCGCGAGCCTTAAGGCCAGAATCGTATTCCCCGAACTGGGCTTCTTGAAGGACGACAGTTATCACCTGTGGGTCCCCCTGCGGGTCGTATACCGGATTGACGGGTCGAAGTTTACCGATGTTTCAAGGCTCGGGCGCGGCGGCCGCGTACTGGACGAACTGGTGAATACGTTCTTCCAGGACGAGCTGCAGCGGGAGATGGCCCCCTACCTGGCCCCGGCCTACCAGCGGGATGCGCTGGCGGCGCAGATTGAACCGATCATGGCCAGGGCGCTGAAGAGCGTGGAAAGCGAACTGAAATCGTATGGCATCGAAGTGACGAGCGCCAAGATAAGCGGTACCGTTACCCTGCCGGAACGGGCGGTCTACAATGAGGGCGTTCTTCACGCTGCCGATCTGCGGAAAGTGTACCGGATGAAGGAGATGGATCTTATCGGCCTTCGCGGGATTATTGAGCGCGAAAAGATTAAAAACGAACAGTTTTACGCGAATCTTTTAAAAATATCGAAGATTATAAGCGCCAATCCCGATATTTTGAAATATATTTATATTGACAAATTAGGGGGCAATGTAAACGTGATACTCTCGTCGGATAGTTCGGGTGTTCCCCGGATGCTTGAGAAATCCTCCAGGCCGGCGAAGGAAAAGCCCCGGGAGATAGATAATCTCAGGTAGCAAGGTCGTCAATACTATATAATCAGACGTGATATTATTTAATAAAATACACACGGAGTGAATCAAGGAGCTGCATATGCCCTGTGGGAGAAAGAAAAAAAGAAAAAAAATAGCTAATCACAAACGGAAAAAACGCAAAAGGGCGAACCGTCATAAAAAGAAGCTATAAGATGAATCTAGAAGAGATTGGCTCGATATACTGAAAACCAATCTCTTTTAATTTAACTGGTATCGCATGTTAAAGAAAAAAGCCTCGAATATTGTTCTTGATGCTGCCCAGCAAACATGGAGAAAACGTCCGTCCGAGATACGCGGTTATCAGAGGACCTTTTATATAACCTCGGAGGACGGAGATTATCTCCGTGTTGATTATAATCTCAAGGAAAAGCGGGTCCGTCTTTATATCGAGGTCGATGAAGAAGGCGGAAACGCCTATTATTCGGTCATAACCGACGGCAAGATCACGGCCGAGAGAAGCGTGTCTACCGGCAGGAATTTCGGTTTCACTGAAAAATTCCGGGAACGGGCATCGATATTCTCGACCATCCCCAATAACCAGATCCTCAAACTGATAAACCGCAATTACGGAATCCAGCGCGGGAAACCCGTAGAGAAAGAAAAGCCGAAAACCGAAAAAGAAAAACTGATCCATGAAACAAAGGAAAGGTATTTCAAGCCTGAATTATACCAGGGAGGCGGGGAGGAAGAGGGCGGGCGCAGGACGCTGTTCAAGACACTTGGCCTTTTTGACCTTATCGACTTCATGATCGGCCTTCTCATTGCCGGGTCGGTTTTCTTATATTTCGGCTACAGTTATGTTGCCATGGGCGTTGCCGCGGCTTTTTTCGGAATAATCATCGGGTTCGTGGACATGTTTTTCCGCGGGCGTTCGCCGGTTTTCTCCAAGGTGGTCTTTTTCCTCTTTGCCGGCGCCGCGTTGTATATCTATGGCTATTTCATGTAACATAACACCGTCAAGCCTCATAGATAGCGTTTCTAGAATTAAATAGTAACAATTTTTGCTATTACTACCTCACCCCCGGCCCCTCTCCATTAAATGGAGAGGGGGGGCAGGAATAAGGTCGTTACTTAGAAACCCTCTCCTAATTATAGGAGAGGGTGCGCGGAGCGCGGGTGAGGTCCAAAAGGGCCACTCAGAGGTTCCGGGGTCTGAAAATCCTCATTATTATATATTTTATACTTGAAAAGTATATTTGATTAATTACAGTAGTTCAGGGCGGATAATAATCCCGTGTCGGGCAAGTTACCTGCCCGGGGATGGAAGTTCCGGATTGCATGTTTTCGCTTCTGACGGCCGGCGGCCGGAGGGCGGCAGTATAACACTACGTGAGCGGTTATTGTATATGGAAAAAAAAGAAAACTACTTTTCCTCTCTTCAGATCGTCTGCTTTAAGATAGGAAATGAGGAATACGGTATTGACATACTCCAGGTGCAGGAAATCCTGAAGCTCCCGAAAGTCACCAAGCTGCCGAAGTCCAAGGCCTATATCATGGGTGTCATCGACCTGAGGGGCAAGGTGCTCCCCATCGTTGACCTGAGCAAGCGTTTCAGCATAGATTCCAACAAGCTTACCGAAAACAGCAGGGCCATTGTCGTCACTATCGGAGGCAAGAAGGTGGGCCTGGGCATCGATTCCGTCAGCCACGTTATAAAGGTGAATTCCAATGACATCGAGCCCCCGCCTCCGGTTGTGCGGGGGATTTCCGGCAAGTATATCGTCGGGATAGCAAAAGTTGATGAAGGCTTCGTCGTTGTCCTCGACATCACCCAGCTCTTTTCAGCCGAAGAACTGGGCACCATCTAGGTCGCATCAATATGCCGCAATAAGGATCGTCTCGATTTCGTTTGTGTTGACTTCCCTCGGGGTGTTATCCAGGAAAGGGTAGGTGACCGCCAGGTCGGCTATTTCCTTAAACAGCGACTTGGAAATGTCATAACTGGACAGGCGCTGGGGTATGTCGATATCGGATTCCAGCTTGCGTATCGCTTCAACCGCCTTGATGGCGGCCTCGATGACCGTGACTTCCCGCACGTCTTCTCCCATGACCTTCGACATCTGCACGTATTTGCCCGGCGAAGACGTGAGATTGAACTCCATGATGTGCGGGAGGATGATGCTCATGGCGCTTTCAATGTCGAGGCCGGTCTTGGAAACCAGGGCCAGCGATATGGCAAGGGTAATGGACAGAAAAGATACGGCAAAGGCTATGCCCGTCATGACCGACGACGTCGACAGGGCCAGGCGGGGCACACTGTTCTGCGACTCACGGTACGCCACCGGCAAGTTCCTGAAGAGCATGTCGATGGATTTCAGCGCGTAGGTGTTTATGATGTCGTTATTTTTTTTCGATATTACCGATTCGGCCGCGATGGCAAGGGTACTGATGCCGCTCTTCAGAATCTTTTCCTCGGGACAATGAAGCGTTATAAGTGGATCAACGATGGTCGCTTCCGGATAAAGGATCGGATTGTGGTAAATTTTTTTGGTCAGTTCGTGAATCTCCTCCAGGTAGAAGAGGGGAGCTATCTCGAATCCGAACATGGGACTGCCCGGAATGGTGATAAAATTCATCGGTTTGCTTTTGAGGGCGGGGTTCGAGAACAGGTCCTGGCAGAAATAATAGTTGGTGGCCAGTATCGTCAGCGCTTTTGCCGCGTTGATGGAATCGACGCTTCCGAATCCGATGATCAGGTCGCAGTTGGTTTTCTTGATGTAGGCGGCCGCCGTGTCGATTTCCTCGGTGTTGGGCGGGGCGGGGATTTCATCATAGACGATGCATCCGACATCGGCGTCCTTCAACTGCCGTGAAATCAATTCAATTACCGGGCCGTATATTTCCAGGTCATCCGCCGTGGTTACCAGGATCGCGCGCGAACCGAACCGCGAAACCAATTTCCCGATTTCTTTCATGATGTCCTGCCTGATGAAAATCTGGCTGGGGAGGTGGAAATCTGGCCTTATTTCTGTCGTCACCGCTGATCCCGCTTTTAACCTGCTGGGAACCACCCGCAGCGGGCGGAACCCTGTAATAACAACTGCATAAAAAAAGCGGACATATTGATAGTATCTCCGCTTCTTACCGCTTCATGAAAAGATAGGTCCGGTCTATTTTCTTACCAGGAAGTTCGCTATCCTGTCTGCGACCATCTCCAGAATTTCGGGTTTATCAAAATTGTAGGTCCCGTCGGCTATCTGGGCCTTGATTTCCTTGATCCGCTCAACCCGTATGTCGGGAGTGTCCTTGACGATCTGGGTTAACCTGGAAACCTCAGCGGCATTTTTCGCCTCGGACGAAATCTGTACTGAATCCTTTTTCTTTGTTTCCTTTGCCGTGGTAACAGGATTCGATTTCTTGGCTTCAATGATGTTGTTTATGTTGCCTATTTTGTCTATGACCATTTTGATAACCCTTGTTTAATCTACTAATAGTATCGGCAAAATTTGTCAATTCTTTAATAAAAATGATCAAACGATCGTATTATTTTTACCTGTTTATACAAATTATAATATTGTACACTTATTTGGCGGATATCTGTCCCATCACGGAAGGAATTATTGGTAGATATCCGTTTCTTCAGGAAAAGGTATACTTACCTTCTCCCGTATTTTCCTATAAGAAGTATAGCCAGTATAAAGGGAAATTTCAATTTTTATAGCAACCAGGGGGAGGGCTCAAGGCACGGTACATGAACCGTGGCTCTGTTGTTACGGTCATTCGTCGGGGTTTTCATCCTCCGGATCGTTATCACGGTCCCTCTGATCGTTAAAAATGACAACCGCAAATTCCCCTTTTTCCTTCACCCTGTCCGGTGCGGCCACGAGGTTTTCCACGGTGTCCAGAATAAATTCCTCATGCACCTTGGTCATTTCCCTTCCGATGAGTATCTTCCTGCCGGGAAGAACTTCACCGATGGCATGGATGAGCTTTTTTATGCGGTAGGGGGACTCATAGAGCACGATGATCCCGCCGAATTCACCGAGGGCGGCGAGCTCTTTTTTCCGCCTCCCCTCCTTTTTGCTCAGAAAGCCGGCAAAGGTTATGTTTTTCCCATGGTAGCCTGATGCTGAGACCACGGCAGCCAGGGCTGAAGGCCCGGGGACGGGTATGACCGGTATACCGTGTTCCCGGGCGGCAGCCACCAGCCTGCTTCCCGGATCGCTCAGGCCCGGCGTGCCGGAGTCGGTCGCGTAGGCGAGCGTACTGCCCCCCCGGAGGAGGTCGATGATGTTTTCGATTTTCTGCGCCGATGAATGGGTGTGCAGGGACTGGGTCTGCACGGCAATGCCGTAGTGATTGAGGATCTTCCTGGTCTGGCGCGTGTCTTCGCAGAAAACGATGTCGACGTCCTCTTTCAGCAGCCGCACCGCCCGGAAGGTGATGTCCTCCATGTTGCCGATGGGCGTCGCTATGATATACAGTTTCCCGGTGGTCATGGGAATGGTGTATCAGGGCTCGGGGTTTTGTAAATTCATTTATGGATGTTTGTGAATAAAAATCCCCCCGGAGTTAAAAATACTTGATATTTACATTTGCCGGAAATAGTGTGAAAATAATGGTGCGCAGGTGAAAGGATCAAACGCACTCTGTTCCGCACCAGCCTTTCCGCGGGGCATGCCCGGTTTACTGCGGCGGCGCCTGATATAAACCTTCCGAGGAGGATTGTGATCTCATGAATATCGAAGAGATGAAAAAATATTTTACCAGGGAAAAAATGATCCGGGACACACTGGTCGGCTTCATCTTCATCTGTGCCGGATTGATATTGTTTGTCGCGATGTTTTTCCTTGCCGCGATTGCCCGGCGGGGAGGGGACCTCTACAACATTATGCAGAATCTCGGTTTCTTGTTCCTGTTCGCGAGCATCGCCCTCGTGTACGCGGCCATTCATCGCGGAAATATCGCCCCGGGGGAGCAGACCGTCCGTGCCCTGGTCATGGATACGGCAAAGCAGGCGCATATCGTGGTCGGCATTCTGCTTGGGTCAATTGTGGCGATCGGCGTCGCGGCGCTGGTGGAGCTCATCCTTTCGTTATTCGGGTACATACCGTATGCCGGACCGGTCATTGTCGCCCTCCTGTCGCTGCCGCTGTTCATAATCAACTTCGCCCTGATCGCGGCGGTCGTCATGATCTGGATAGTCCTGCCGGTCATGATCGGCGAAGGGGTGGCCCTAAAGAAAATGCCGATGGATTTTGCCGCGCTGATGAAAAAACGGGGCCTGGTCATCTTCGGCTATACCATTGCGGCTGTCGCCGTCCTGGTGATCCTCTTCGGCGGCGTCCTCATGATGGTCAGGTATGCCGCCGGAATTACCCGGGCGGTGCAGTGGAATATCGCCCCGGCGTACCCCGGGATATTCAAATCGATAATCCGTCCCTCGTACATCACTGATGTAATAATGAAAATCGCTCCGCGCACGGATCCGATCGCGGCGCTGCAGGAGTACGGGGCCAGCATATTTAATTATATCGAAATGCTGGGCACACTGCTGAAGGTGATATACGGGATAGTTTTTGCCGCGATAGTGGCGTTCGCGCTGAACCTCTTTTTCAACGTCCTGTCGTTTTTTTACAGCCGCGTCAAGAAGGGCGTTCTTGACTAGGGTTCCGGCGGACGACATCGGCGCGGGGATCAATTCTGCCGGGGCGCAGATGCCGAATCAGGGTCGATCCCTGCAGACTGGACGGGTGATGCGGAACGGGGGATGATGCGGGCTCCGATGCCTGCTACGCGTCCCGCACCTTTATGACAACAATGCCCTTGTCCGGCGTGGTGGGGCATTTGAGCTCGCATATGGCGCAGCCGATGCACAGGTCCGGTATCACATAGGGGAGCATGACCCGTTTCCCCTTCACGACCCCTTCCTTGACCCGGATTGCTTTTTCCGCCACCGGGCAGTGTTCCTCGCACACGATGCAGTTCTCGCCCTTCGCGTGGGGAATGCAGATTTTTTTATTGAACACGCCATAGCCAATTTTTACTTTCTGCTTCTGCGCCAGGGGGAGCTCCCGGATGGCGTCTGTGGGGCAGACGCGGCCGCACAGGTTGCACTGGTATTCGCAGTATCCGCGCCGCGTGTCCAGGACCGGGGTCCAGGCAGCGCCGGGCCCATCCGTGACCGGCAGCGGCTGAAGCACATTGGTGGGGCACACCTTCATGCAGTTGCCGCAGCGTATGCAGCGCTGGATGAACTCCTCTTCCGGCAGGGAGCCCGGCGGCCGCAGGCGGGACACGGTGCCGGACCGGGCAGGCTTTGCGGGGGCTTTCAGCTTTTCCGCGGCGAGGGCGGCGCAGGGCGATGATGCAGCCAGCGCGCAGCCGGCAGCTGCGATGAACTGGCTCCGCGACATCAGCGCTGTCCCGGCCTGTTTTTCGGCGGTACCCGGGCGCTTTCTTTTAAAAGAGAAGGTTGCTTTCTCGCCGGGACAGAGTGCGACGCAGTCAAGGCAGAGGATGCATTCTTCTTTAATATAGGTATTATCCCGCCTGATGGCGTTCATCCGGCAGAGGTTCCCGCATATGCCGCAGTTTTTTTTACACTGCTCCACGTCGCGCCGCAGCGGCGATGCCATGGCCGGTAATGCCAGGGTGGCGCCCAGGGGGCAGAGATACCGGCACCAGAACCGGCGCTTAACAAGGGACAGGATCAGTATGACGAGAAGGATAATGAGTATGGTGCCGGCGTGGGTGAAGTCGGGAGTGGACAGGCTCAGGAAGCCTTCCCTGAGATAATCATAGGCGGACTCCAGCCATTCCGGGTAATTTGCAGCGGCGAGAAGGGCCTTGAAGCCGCTGTCGATGGAGCCGCTGATGAAGGGATGGATGTTGAATGAAAAGGCGCGGACAAATATCGTGATGGGATCGAGGAACCAGGCCATCTGCACGCCCGCTCCCGCGGCGATGACGGCCGCCCCGAGGAGCAGGTATTTCCCGTGCCGGAGGGGCAGAGGCTCCGGTTCCCTGTTTTTTTTATGAAAAATCTTCATGGCGAGCGTTCTGCAGTACGAAAGAAAATCGAGGAGCGCTCCCAGCGGGCAGATCCACCCGCAGAAGCCCCGGCCCGCGATGAACGTGATGAGCAGAAGGGTGGATGCGTAGATCAGCCCCGGCAGGAGCACCCGCTCCGCCAGCGATGTGATAATCATGGCAAAGGGATCTATCAGAAAATAGAATTCGGGATTTATATATCCCGAAAGGGGGTACCGGGTGTTCCAGAGGATGTACACGAGAAGGAACACCGATATGGTCTGCGCCAGGCGCCTGATGATAAGCAGGTGACGGAAAGTCACGGTGTTTACACCGATATTTTTTTTATGTTCGCCCTGGCGATATTCGTGGTGCCCAGTTTTGCTTCCTCGCCGAGCCTCAGGTGGCCGATTTCCCTCGGTTCGATGCCGAAGAGGGTGGCCGCGTACGCGTCGGCCAGGACCGGGTCGGTGCCGGCGATGACGGTTTTCATCAATTTCACGTCTTTCAGATTGCCGCCGGAAGGGCCGTTCCGCATCAGCATGCGGTAGGCGTCGATGACGGTCAGGTCGGGGTTGATGAACGCGGTCAGCTCGGGGAGCTTTTTATCTATGTTCCAGTGTATTTCACCGCGGTTGCCGCCGCACACGCCCATCAGGTTCTTCATGGAGAGCGTGAGCTTCGAGAGGCCATGGGTCTTGGCAATGGGCACGTTGATGAAGCAGTCGCATTCCACCGCGTCGCGGTAGACGGGCCACGACTTCATGGCGCTCCCTTCCGGGAACAGTCCGGGCATGAACTTATCCTTGTTGATGTGAGAAACGCTGCCCCCCGCCTTTTTGGCGGCGTCGGCGATACCGCTGTTCGAGTAGCACATGGCCGCGGCGTTGCAGGTGTTATCGAATATTTTCACCTTCCTTGCGCCTGCCGCGTAGCAGAGCCTGACCAGCGTCGCGACAACCTCGGGGTTGGTGTTGGCGGCGTACTGGGGCGCCCGGTCCCATCCGATATTCGGCTTGATGACGACGATGTATCCCGGGCGGACGAACCTGTCCATGCCGCCCAGTGCTTCGACGGCCTTTTTCGTCATGGCGGCGGGACTGCCGCCTTTGACCACGGCAAGGTCGCACAGGGTCTTTATCGCGCGCTTCGGCCGCGGATTGAGCTTCCCCGCGGCCTGAACCGATGACGGTCTGATCAGCGCGTTAACGACCGGAAGTGAAACGATGGCTGCCAGCAGGGCGCGGAGGAAATCCTTCCGCGAAGTCCGCATTTGATTGTTGCTTGTACGGCTGTGGAGTAATGGGAAAAAATTTTTCATGATGCCACCTCTCTTGAAAGATGTGGATCATCCGGCAAACAGGAAGGGGCCGCCCGCATGCCGGATGGTTTACAATACCGGCGCTACTTTACTTCCAGAAGCTCGACTTCAAATATAAGTACGGAATTTCCCGGGATACCCTGGTTGTCCCTTTCACCGTAGGCCAGTCCGCTTGGAATCGTGAGTTCGTACTTGGACCCGATTTTCATGAGCTGGAGTCCTTCCGTCCATCCGGGTATTACCTGGTTCAGCTGGAACTCGGCCGGCTGGTTCCGCTTGAAGGAGCTGTCGAATTCAGTGCCGTCGATCAGGGTTCCCTTGTAATGGACCTTTACCTTGCTGGTCGCGATGGGCGCGATGCCGGCGCCTTCTTTGATGACTTTATACTGGAGTCCGCTTGCGGTGGTTTTTACGCCGCTCTTTTCCTTGTTCTTTTTAAGATACTCCTCGCCTTTTTTTAAATTATCCGTGGCGCGTTCCGCCTGCTTTTTCATCATTTCCTCGGAGATTTTCTGGAACGCGGTTCGTATCTCGTCATCGGTCAGCCTGCTTTTGGTGCCCTTGAAAACGTCTTCAACGGCCTGGTTGAATGCTTTCATGTCGAGGTCCATTCCGCGGTTTTTCATGTCCTTGGCGAACTGCATGCCGATGCCGTAGCTTACCTTGGCGTTGTCGGAGCTGAGATTGGCGTTGCACGATACGGCGGAAAAGACGAATAGAAAGCCGATTAAACCCATAAAATGTAGGAATTTCATTAACGTATCCTTGGTAAAATTGATTTGTCTCACAGAATGTGATATTAACAGGTTCATGAAAAAGATATTTGTGTCAATTGATTTTTTACTATCCGCGCCTGGAGGCGTGTTCACGTGATCCTGCCTCCAGGCGCAACATGGGTTCAATAATGTATTGACAAAATGTATATACGTTATTATATTCTAGTATGGAATTCGAATGGGATGCCGGAAAAAGCAGGCGTAATTATGAGAAACACGGGATACGGTTTGAAGATGCTTCCCTGATATTCAATGGCATTGTTTTTACTGCGGTGGATAAACGACAGGACTACGGTGAGGAAAGGAGGATCAGCATCGGTGCTATAGGGGATGTCATCGTAATCGTTGTGGTGCACACCGACCGTAACGGAAAAATTCGGATAATATCCGCCCGGCGGGCGAACAGGAAGGAAAGGAGCAGCTATCATGAATTCTGCAAAAATATCAAAAAAAAGAATAGATAACCTGAAAAAGCTGGCTGACGCGCCGGATAACACGATCGACTATTCCGATATTCCTGAACTGGATAAAGATTTTTGGAAAAATGCCGTGATAGAATTCCCGAAAAAGAAAAAATCAGTCAGTATCCGTCTGGACCAGGATGTGATTACCTGGTATAAATCTCATTACAAGGAATATCAGACCGCAATCAACGCAGTATTGAAATCATTCATGAAAGCACGGGGTAAATAACACGCGCATTTGAAGGCGGGGTCATGTGATCCCGCCTTCAAATGCGCAAAAATGACCACGCCTCCTGTCGCCCAATTTCCATTTGACATTTCCGCCCCCTCGGCTCCAATACCGTCATGAAATTCCGCGTCATCGCAAAGGATACCAAAACCGCCGCCCGCACCGGCGAGCTCACGACCTCCCGGGGAAAGATCCGCACCCCCGTGTTCATGCCCGTGGCGACGCGGGGCGCCGTGCGCGCCCTTTCCGGCCGCGACGTGGAGGAGCTTGATTTTGACATCATCCTTTCCAACACGTATCACCTGTACCTGCGGCCCGGCCTGGACGTGCTGCGCGTTGCCGGCGGCCTCCACGGCTTCATGAATTTTCACCGGCCCATTCTGACCGATTCGGGCGGATTCCAGGTCTTTTCACTGTCGGATTTCTGCAAGGTCTACGACGATGGCGTCGAATTCCGTTCCCACGTGGACGGCTCGACCCACTATTTCTCTCCGGAGTCGGTCCTTGACGCGCAGAAGGTCATAGGCTCCGACATCATGATGGTGCTGGACCAGTGCACGCACTATCCCGTCGCCGGGAAGGAGGCGCGGGAGGCCGTGGACCGGACGGTGCGGTGGGCGGAGGCATCGTACCGGTACTGGCATGATAATTTCGACCGGGAGAAGCAGGCCCTTTTCGCCATCGTGCAGGGGAGCGTCTTCAGGGACCTGCGTCACGAGTGCGCGGAGCGCCTGCGGGAGTTCCCCTTTCCCGGCTACGCCATCGGCGGCCTCTCCGTGGGCGAGCCGAAGGAGCTGTACCGGGAAATAACGGAATTCACCCTCGCGCGCCTTCCCGAAGACCGGCCGCGATACATGATGGGCGTGGGGAGTCCCCTCGAGATCCTCTACGCCATCAGGTTCGGGACCGACATGTTCGATTCCGTTATGCCCACCCGCATCGCGCGCAACGGCACGCTCTTTACGTCGGCCGGCAGGGTGAACATTAAATCCGCCGCGTGCGAGTCTGACCTGTCTCCCCTCGACCCCTCGTGCAGCTGTTACGTGTGCCGCAATTATTCCCGGGCCTACCTGCGGCACCTTTTCAGGGCCGGCGAGATATCCGCCCTCATCTACAATACCCATCACAATCTCTATTTCATGAATTCCTTCATGAATGAAATCAGGGAGAGCATCGCCGGGGGATTTTTCCTGGACGTCTGCAGGAAATGGGAAGCCCTGTACGGAAACGCCGATATTTAACAGGTAAACGTGTAAAATTATACTTGACCGTCTTCATTTAAAATAAATAATCTTGACATAAAAAATAGAGACAATTATAGTGTTGTTGACATAATTATTTCTGAAAATGGCATATTGAGGGGGCTGGGGGCAAATGGATATTTCGACCAGATCAAAAGGGGATGTCGTCGTGCTCGATATAGCCGGCGAAATTGATCTTTACAACGCGCCTGAAATCAAGGATATTATCAACAAGCTCATCGAAGAAAGAAAATATAATGTCATCATCAATCTGGAAAAGGTTTCCTATATAGATTCTTCCGGTATTGGTGCCCTCATATCCAGCCTTTCAAACCTCAAGAAATACCAGGGCGGCCTGAAAATCATTAATGTCTTCGCGTCGGTGCGGAAGGTGTTCGAGCTGACCAAGCTGACATCCTTTTTTGAAATATTTGACTCTGAGGACGAAGCGGTTAATTCTTTTGCGGGATAACAGTTGCGCCGGTTTGTTAACGGGCAGCAGACAATATCGTCATTGTAACCGATACTACTTTACTATACAACGAGGTCACCATGAAGCGGATAAGTAATGTTACGATTATTGCCATTGCCGTGATGTCCATGGCCATGTGCGTCGCGTGCCGCGCGAATATACCGATACGGGAAATGTCCTACGCGAAAAAAGATATCAACGCGGCGCAGAAGGTAAAGGCTGAAAAGTACGCGCCCGAGGAAATGGACGCGGCCCAGAAGAAGCTGTATGACAGCCAGGACCAGGCGGTCAAGGAAGATGACAAGGCGGCCAAGAAGTCAGCCGAGGAAGCGTCCAATCTCGCGCAGGCCGCGTACAACAAGGCCCTGCCGCTGCTGGCGAGGGACACCATCGCCATAGCGGAAAAGAGCATCGGCGAAGCCGGCGAAGTCTATGCCGAGCGGCTCGCTCCCGAGGAATACCGCGAAGCCGAAGAGGCGCTGAAGCTGGCCAATGACCAGTTCCAGGACAAGCAGTACGCCCAGGCTTATGAGTCGGCGGTCAAGGCCGATGAAAAAGCGAAAAACGCCCGCAATATCGCTCTTGGCAAGAAAGACATGCTGCGCGATTCCATCGTCGAAGTAAAGCGCACCCTGGAAGAAGCGGAAAAATACGGCGCGAAGAAATACGCGGCCGATAAATTCAACCTGGCAAATGAAAACATCGAGGTCGCCGAAAAAGCCTATGACGCCCAGGAGCTGAAGAAGGGATTTTCGGCCGTGGAAGTGGCGAAGCTGAATGCTGACGAAGCGCTGCTGATCGCCCTAAAAAATACAGCGGCAGCGAAGCTCGCCGCCGCGGAGAAGCTGGTCGGCCAGGCTGAAAAATCGAAATACGCCTCCCAGAAAAAAGCGGAAATGAGCGCCGCCAAAGAATCACTGGATAATGCCAGGGCCAAGATGTCTGATTCGAAATACAAGGAATCGATCGCCGCTTCCGACGAGGCGATGCGGCTGGCAATGCTGGTCATGTCCAGGAAGACCGAGGGAACGGAAATTGCCGATGGCGGCGACGTGAGCCAGCAGCAGCAACAGCTTGACGAAAAGGACTACTGGGAATACAGGGTGGTATACCGCCAGCACTACAAGGACTGCCTCTGGTACGTGGCCAAGAAGTTCTACGGGAATCCGTTCAAGTGGAAAAAAATATACGAATTCAACAGGGACCAGATCAGTAATCCGAACCTGATACTTCCCGGCTGGATACTGAAAGTTCCAAAACCGAAAAAATAGGGTACCGACAGGGTAATACAAGTATAATCATTCTACGTATCCGGCGATAAAAACGATAGCTTCTCCCCGACGCCCCGGGCGGCGGGGAGAAGGGATCTGTAATTGGTTTTCTACTTCTGTGCAATAGGGATGTGATTTCGTACTGCGATTCATACCATCTGCTGATGCCGCGATTATATGAATATGGCTTGACTGGATTTGGAGTATGCTCAATCACTATCCCTGACCGCAGGTAACGGTGATTGATCGCTGAATTAAACAGGATCATTGCGATCGGCATGCCATGCCGGTGAATGATGTTTCATCAGATCAGCGTGTTGAATACAAAACTATGAAAAAACAGGGAAAAAAAGGGCACGACCTTAGCAAACACCATGACGCGGAATCCGATATAATGCAGAATCCCGATGGCGCCGATGCCGCGGACGCCGCCGAGGATATCGCAGATATCGATCTCATAGATGATATCGGCCTCGATATCGATATACGCAAGGTTTCCTCAAGCGTCAAGAAAAAGGATTCCGCCGGCTATTCCGACTCGTCGATTTCATGGTACCTGGACCAGATAAACAAGATACCTCTCCTTTCCCGCGAGGAAGAGGACAGGCTTGCCCGCGGCGCCAGGGACGGTGATGAAAACGCGAAGAACCGCCTCATAAAAGCCAACCTCCGCTTTGTCGTGTCCATAGCCAAGAAATACCAGACCAGCGGCATCTCGCTGCTGGACCTGATCAACGAAGGGAACATGGGGCTCATCAAGGCGGCGGAGAAATTCGATCCCGACCGCGGCTTCCACTTCATATCCTACGCCGTGTGGTGGATCAGGCAGGCCATCATCCTGGCGATTTCCCAGAAGGCCTCGCTGATCCGGCTTCCGCTGAACCGGACCGCCGACATCCAGAAAATTGAAAAAGTCCACAAGAAGCTCGAAAGCAAGCTCGGCAGGGAGCCGAGTCCCGGCGAGATCGCCGAAGACCTTGACATGGACGACGATGAGATCAATCACCTGCGCAATATAACGCAGGATTACATATCCCTCGATTCATCCTACGGTGATTCCGAGGACACCACCATTCTCAGCATGATCGTGGACCAGCGGGTCGATTCCCCCGACAAGAAGGTGCTGGACGATTCCCTCTCGTCCGCCCTGGATGACGTTCTCAAGACCCTGACGGAATCGGAGCGGCAGATAATCAAGATGCGCTTCGGTCTTGACGGCTACGAACCGATGTCGCTGCAGCAGATCGGCGACGAGTTCAAGCTTTCCAAGGAGCGGATCAGGCAGATAGAAAAGAAAGCCATACGCCGGCTCCGTCATCCCTCGCGCAGCCAGCGGCTGAAAAGCTTCCTCCAGGATTGAGCCATGTTGTATTTTTTCCCAGGATTGATTGCGGGCGCCCTGGCGGCGCTGCTGTTATTTTCCCCGTCCCCCGCCGTTGAGATCTATCCCGCGTGGTGGGGCGGCATCAGGAATATCGCATCAATAGAAGCGTCGCCGGGCACCGGGTCGAAGCCGGAATTTTTCGTTAAGGCCGGCGAGCAGGATTATTTTCTCCTGAAGGGGAACGGCGCCGTTTCCGTTTCGGGGTCCGTGACCGACGGCCTCACCGCCTTCAGCGGCAACGGGCGTTTCTTCGCCAAATACCAGAAAGTGGGCAATGATGTCGAATTTTACAATGTGAAGGGAGAACGCTTCTGGAAGATTGACTCCATGGAATATCCCTACCTGTCCCGCAACGGCAAAATCATCATATTGATGAACGGCGACCAGTCCGGCATCCGGACGGTTGATTATAACGGCAACCTCGGCCCTATCCGCATATCCGGCAGGACGTGCACCGCGGTCGCCTTCTCGGACATCGGCGATTACGGCGGGGTCGGCTTCCTCGACGGGTCGTACTATGTCATGGACGCCAGGGGAGCATTGCTGCATTATGGCATGACGCCGAAAGGCACCATGGTGAAGGGCCTTGCGGTGAGCGGCAACGGGTCATATTGCGCCGTCCATTACGGCGACACGCGGAAGGACCGCCTGCGCGTCATTGAGATTGGATCGGGTGATCACGACGAGGTTGAGCTGGCCCACGCGCATCCGGTTAAAACATCAATGCATGTCAGCGGCGACGGGTATTGCGCGATCATCGATACTGACCGGATCCTTCGTGTTTCATCATCGGGCGGCGTGAAACTGAACATCGCCATTCCGCCCAAGCGACACGGCCATTCCTCGATAAGCCATGTGGAAGGCTTGTATGCGGTGTCCTACACGACGCAGAACGGCGTGTCCAGGATCCTCCTTTTCCGTGAAAACGGCGTCATGCTTTTCTCAAAGGAATATCCCGCCGAATCATTTCTCGACGCGTCACTGCGGGGCAACCTGATGTTTCTCCGGGGGTCTGATAACGTATTCTGTTACAGCCTGCGTGGGATCTGAAACGGTCCGGGACCTATAAAAAGACCATCATCACTATGAATCCCCCCAGGGAAAGGACGGCTGATATAACCAGGGAGATACGGAACCGGTCCGATTTTCTCTTGTTTCTCATCATGTTCATCGCCATGCCCCAGATGCAGAGCAGGACGTTCAAAAGCAGCAGCACTTTTGCGATGATGACCCCGGCGCTGAAGTCGACCAATGACTGCCGTATCGTTGTGTAACTGCCGCCTGCAGAGTGCGTCAACTGGTAGATGAAGAAGGCCACGACGATCAGCAGCCATGATAAAACGCTGAACATGGTGATCATCCTGACCATGGTATCAGGCCCGCGCCTGCGGTTTTTTATTTCAGCCATATCACCCTCCCCCAAAGGATTATTTAGCTATCTGACTATCCTGCATATAATTAACTCAAATGGAATATAATTAAATTAAGGTTTGCGCGAAACTCGCAGGATATGCTATTACAGCATAAGTCCGGGGAATAATCAAATACTATTTTAAACCTTGATTGCGGGACCTTCCGCGGGGGACCGTTCATCCGTACCGTTCACCTCCAGTAAGAATCCAGAGGAACCGGCAGGGATGGCTCCCGTTTCAATCATGCGGATGAGGGACTGGAGTTTCCCGGCGAAGTCAATCCGGTTTCTTTTCCGTGCGCCTTCCAGGAGGATTCGCATTTTTTCCAGGGCCATGGCGGCCGCCGGCCCCCGGTATTCCGGCCTGAGCGGGCCCCCATCGCCCGCCAGGAGTTTGACGATCGAATAGACCCTGAAGCGGTCCATCGCGCTGTGCCGCGAGGAGAGCTGGTCCGGGTGACCGCCGTGGCGTACAACGAGTTTTTCCGGTATGAATCCCGCCCATTCTCCGTTCGTGACCCGGAGCCAGAGGTCATAATCCTCGCACGCCGGCAGGTCCTCGTCAAAGGGGCCATAGCGGTCAAAACATTCGCGCGACATCACGGTTGCCGAGGGGCTGATGAGGCAGAGATCGAGGGAGTCGACGAAAATTTCGCCTTCCCGCTTCAGGTGGCGCAGTTTCGGGTTCACCCGGCGCCCGCGCCGTATCCATTGTTCATCGGTCTGGAGGATGGCAACGCCGGGATGTTCGCGGATATAGCGCTCCTGGCGCGAAAGCTTTTCCGGGAGCCACCGGTCATCCGAATCAAGAAAGGCGATCCAGGGGGCCGCGGACAGGGCGACCCCGGCGTTGCGGGCCGCGCTGACGCCCCGGTGCTCCCGGCGCGCGTATACGATGCTTCCGTTGTATTCATCGGCGATCGCGGGAGTGCCGTCCGTGGAACCGTCGTCGATCACGATGAGCTCATAGTCGGAGAAGGTCTGGGAGAGCACCGATTCGATCGCTTCCTTGACGGGACGATACCGGTTATATACCGGGATGATGACTGAAAAACGGGGCATGGCGGAAAATGTCTATCGTTCAGGCAATCACGCGTCAAGCCTATTATTAAGAGGCGGTTACCGCGGATTTACCGGGCTACGTAATGCGCGTCAGGGATAGCCGGTCTTTATTAAGAATTAAACAACATTGTTGTCCGGGGGGAAGCATGCTGAAATACGGAACAGGTAACCCTTTTAACGGTATACCATGGGTCCCTATTAGCAGTGAGTATAGCAGCATCAAGAATAAAGGACTCAGGTTTGGAGGACAGTTGAATTTTGCGGTAATGTTCAGGGTGGATGATACATTCATCAGAACGCCGGGGAAACCGCAGGAGACGCCGATAGAGTCACTGCAGGAGGAACCGAAAGAGACGCCGCAAAAAACGCAGGGTATCCCGTAGACGAAAAAAAGCCGTTTCCTCTGGAAAACGGCCCTTTCCTGTGGAGCTGAAGGGGATCGAACCCTCGGCCTCTAGAGTGCGATTCTAGCGCTCTCCCAAACTGAGCTACAGCCCCGTGTGTTATCAGATGTAAATTTATTGAAAAGCCCTTAATCTGTCAATACTATTGTGCACAAAAAAATAGAATGATTATAAAGATCCGTAGCCGTGAGCTCCCCGGTCCGCGATAAACGCTTTAATCCTTTTTCTGGAGCTCGATGGATATGCTTACCTTGTTCAGCCCGGCCTGCTTGGCAGCGTCCAGGACCTTGACGAAAAAATCGACCGAGGCCCTCTTGTCGGCCTTCACGATGACGCCGTTCTTCTTCGCGTCAGCGGAATACCTGGTAAGCTCCTTGTGGAGCATCTGCTCCGACACCTTGTTGTTGGCGATATAAATTTCGTTTTTCTCGGTAACGGACACCACCAGCGGGTTTTCGCCCTTCACCTTGGTCATGGTCATCCCCTTGGGCAGGTTCACCTTGATCTTCGATTCCTGCTGGGGATTGAAGGTGTAGAGGAGGCTGAAGGTGATGAAAAAGAAAATGAACATGTTCATGACGATATCGGTCATCGCGACCGATTCGAGTGTCAGGAACTGCTTGTTGGTTGTCCGTATCTTCATTTCTTCTTCCTCGAAGACAGGTTCTTTAATATATGGACAAGCTTTTCGCCGTAATGGTTCATTTCCCTGGCCGTGTTGTTTATCCTGTTGATGTAGATGCTGTAGATGATATAATAGGGTATCGCCACGCTGAGGCCGCCGGCCGTGGTGATCATCGCCTGGTAGATGCCGCCGGCGAGCTTTTCGACGGTGACCGAGGCGCCCGCCACTTCCCACGCCATGAAGGCGCCGATCAGTCCGATGATGGTGCCGAGGAAGCCCATGAGGGGTTCCACGCCGACAATGACCAGGAACACGTGCATGTTCTTTTCGAGAAGCGCCACCTCCTCGTTGCCGGTATGCTCCATGTAGCGCTCGATCTCGGCGGGTTCTTCCCCCCGGTGTGCCAGGCCGACGCCGAAGACCCTCCCGATGGGATGCTCTGTTCTGGCGCACGCTTCGATGGCCAGGTCGGTGTGGCCCCGCTCGAGAAGCGAAAAAATCTCACCGGTGAATTTTTTTAGATCAAGCCTGATCTTCCAGAGCAGCATGCCCCGCTCTACGGTGAGTCCGAGGGCGATGATGGAGCCCAACATGATGGGTATCATCATCCATCCGCCCTTGATGATTATATTACTGGCGAGAACATCCATGTTACTACCTCTTGGTTACATATGTCTAATTGACATCGGCAGACGTTATTTGTTTCAAATAATATGATGAGACGGTTATTTTGTTGCTTATGATCACGATCGTTGAAAAAACGTCAAATGATTAATCAAGATAAAAATAAAATGCTGTTATGATTTAGCGGAGTTAATGATTATCCGGGATTGGTTGATCAATCATTTTTTATACTCGGATAGCAAGACCCCCCTTACCCCCCCCTGAGGGGCACGATGCAATCACCACATCAATACATATCTGGACGACAATCCGTTATACAGCACATCATTAATCAAGTTCCCCTTACCGTCATTTCCTTCACCCCCCTCAGGGGGACGGGGGGTGTCAAAATATTAATTAACAAATGTTCTGGGGAAAGTGCATAAAAAAGTACTTGTAAAATTATTTCCAGTGGCCATATTATTCGTCCGATTATTTATTGTTTTCGAAGAACATCTATAATATCCTCGGTCAGGAGAAAAAGGTGAATCGTGCACCCGAGAAATAATACCAGGCAGGTCAGGGCGGGCTCACTCGTAATAGGGGGCGGTGCGCCGGTGTCGATACAGACCATGGCCAGCGTGCCGGTAGAGCGGATCGATGAGGCGATTGCCCAGGTGAGAAGCCTTGCCGCCGCGGGCGCCGAGCTGGTCCGGGTTGCCCTGCGGAGCGTGGAGGATGCGGAATTTTTACACAAGCTGCTGCCGGCGGTGACGGTACCCGTCAGCGCCGATATTCATTTTGACCACCGCATCGCCCTGGCGGCGATCAGGGCAGGGGTCCACAAGGTGCGGATCAATCCCGGCAACATCGGGGACCCGAAGGGCATGCGCGAGGTCGTGGCGGCGGCTCGCGATCGCGGTGTCCCGATCCGCATCGGCGTGAACGGCGGGTCCGTGGACAGGCGTAAATTTCCGGAATTGACCCCGGAGAGCCTGGTCGCCTCCGCCATGGAACATGTCGCGATCCTCGAGGAGAACAATTTCACGGACATCGTGGTGTCCATCAAGTCATCGGACATCGCCCGGACCGTGGCGGCGAACAAGCTCTTCGCGTCAAACCGCGACTACCCGGTGCACGTGGGCCTCACCGAGGCCGGGTACGGGATAACCTGCATAGTGCAGAGTTCCGTGGCGATCGGCCACCTCCTCATGGAGGGGATCGGCGACACCATCCGGGTGTCGATGACCGGCGACCCCGCGGAGGAAATCGTCATCGCGCGGAAGATCCTCGAGTCCGTGGGTGAGCGGAAGGCATGGGTGCGCATCGTATCGTGCCCCACCTGCGGCCGCACCGATCCCTCACTCGACATCCTGGCCCTGGCGAAGGAGGTCGATGCCGCGGTGACGGCGCGATTCGAGAAGGTCATGAGGGAGAAGAGGCGCACTCTCCACGTGGCGGTCATGGGGTGCGAGGTGAACGGCCCCGGCGAGGCGAAGGACGCCGACGCAGGGCTGGCGGGGATTCGCGACGGAAGGCTCCTCCTCTTCGCAAGGGGGGTGAAGGTCAGGGTTGTGGATTACCGTGACGCGGTTGCGGCGCTTGTTGAGGAGATTGAAAAGATTCTCGGTTCATGAATCAGCCTGCCGTCCGCTTCGGGCGGCAGTAAATAATGATTGTTTTGCGGAGCAAGCATGAACAAGGAACGGGCGCCGGTCCCCTTTGACGTCAGCCATTTCAGAAAAATGGCTGACCAGGGGAAGCATTATTCAACCGCGGAGACCTTTGACTACATTTACCGGACCAATCACTGGTCGGGCAAGGATTCTGTTTCCGGCGAGGGATCGGATCCGGCCCGGACCGCTGAAATCCGGAAAGAGCTGGTGCGTATCCTGGAAGAATTCGATGTCCGTGTTTTACTGGATCTCCCCTGCGGCGATTTCGGCTGGATGAGCTCCGTTGATCTGCCGGTGGATGTCTATATCGGGGCCGACATAGTTGAGGAATTGATAAGTAACAACAGGCGGTTGCATGCACATGAAAAGAGGAGGTTCCTGGTAATTGATATTATCAATGACCGGCTGCCCGATGCGGACCTCCTCCTGTGCAGGGACTGCCTGGTGCATCTCTCCTTCGATGATATAAAGAGGTCCCTTGCGAATATCAAGGCCTCGGGCATACGGTATCTTCTCGCCACGACCTTTCCGGAATGCGGCAGGAACGAGAATATTGTCACGGGGGACTGGCGCGTCATCAACCTGGGAATGCCGCCCTTCAATTTTCCGGAACCGGTTAGGTTGACAAACGAGAAATGCACCGAGGGCGGCGGCACCTATGCGGATAAAAGCCTGGGCCTGTGGGAAGTCGGGTCATTGCCGGTATGACACAGTCCGGGCCCGCAAGCAGGTGGATAAATTCTTTTGCCGCGACAGGGATTTTGTTTGATTAATTTTCAGCATGACACGTCAATGGTTCCTCTCTGATCCAATATTAAACACAGGGCTGATACACGTGAATGAAATAGTAAAATCACTTATCCTCGGCGTGGTCGAGGGAATCACCGAATTCCTGCCGATATCTTCAACGGGACACCTGATAATCATAAACCGGTTTATCGACTTTACCGGACCCTTCGCCGCGCTCTTCGACATCGTCATTCAGCTGGGAGCGATCCTGTCGGTCGTCGTGTATTTCAGGAAAAGGCTCTTCCCCTTCGGGCGCCACCTGACAAAAGAGAAAAAGAATGAAATCTGGAGTCTCTGGAAAAAGACCATCGCCGGCGTCATGCCGGCGCTGGTGCTCGGCGCGATCTTCCACGATGCGATAAAAAAGTATCTCTTCAATCCGGTAACGGTGTCAGTCGCCCTGATTATCGGCGGGTTTTTATTGATATATCTTGAAGGCCGTAAAAGAGAGGCTGTCATAACATCCATCGATTCCCTCGGCTATGGCAAGGCGCTCCTGATTGGCCTGGCGCAATGCCTGGCGATGGTGCCGGGGACGTCCCGGTCGGCCGCCACCATCATCGGCGCGATGGCCCTGGGGACGTCGCGCGTCGTGGCCGCGGAGTTTTCCTTTTTTCTTGCCATCCCGACGATGTGCGCGGCGTCCGCGTATTCGCTGCTGAAGGCGGAACGGATGCTTACCGCCGAGGAACTGCTGGTCCTTGGGGTCGGGTTCGCGGTCTCCTTCATCGTGGCCCTGGCGGTCATCGCGGGATTGATGAAATACATTTCAACGAAAGACTTCAAGCCCTTCGGCTATTACCGGATCGTGCTGGGCGTGATAGTGCTGGTCTATTTTCTTGTGAACGGCGGGTGATGGGGGTATTCGCATTATTCACTTTATTCTGCATTAATAGGAGCGGCAGGATTTTTCCGCCGGTTGCGGGCGTTGAAATCATACCGCGTCGAATCCTCAAAAATGATTCGTAAAAAAATCAGGCGGGATATCGCCTTTAAAGCAGCGATTGTTTTAATTTTTTAGCGCCCCGGGACCGGGGTGCCTGGGATTAATGGGCACAATTTATCTGCTTATCCTTGAGGAAATGGCCTGAATTCACCGGGGTTTTTCTGTGAATAGCCCGGGAATGGAAACCGGTACCTCTTGATTAAGATGATTTATATTTTCTTCTTGCCATGTTTTACAACCTCTGGTATTGTTCTACATAATAACATAACATGAATAAAGCCGCCAGCTGTTAAAACATCTTAATTAAAACATTATTTCAGGGAGGTATATCATGAGAAAGGTCCCCGTTGTTATCATTGCCGCCGCCATGTTGTTCATGGCATTGTTAATTATTTCCATAACCGCGTCTGCCTCAAAGAAAGATCCCAACTGTATAAATAGATGCAAAACAGATTATAATAATTGCCTGAAAGAAACAAAAAGGTTAAAAATCATTGATCGCATGGCCAGTGAGGATGAATGTATAAGGACGAAGAATAACTGTATTGCTTTATGCCCGGAAATGTTTTAATATACCCGGTTAAAAATTACTAACCCCCTGAATCCATCAGGGGTTTTCCGTGAATAGCCCGGAAATCGAACCCTGAAACTGTGATAGTTCTATGATAATGATTCCCTTGTCACTCAGTTCCAGGAGATTGACCTGCTGATGCGTCGGAAAACAAAGCCTGGAATATTATTTATCACGCCCGTCAATTTTTCTGATACGTGCAAGGATAAGATCGGTCATCGGTGTCGTTGATTGTACAGCTGCTTGTTTAACTTTTACCGGCTTTCGTGCTTTTTTACCCTGCGCGGTCTTTTTAACGGCCTTTATCTTTTTTACGGCTTTTTTGAGTTTAACTTTTTTTAAGGCCGGTTTAGCGGATTTAGACACGGTTTTTTTCTTAACTGCGACTTTTTTCCTGGAAGATAATTTTGGTTTTGCTGCGGCTTTACGTTTGGGGGTTGATTTTTTCTTTGGCTTTGCTTTTTTTGCAGACTTTGTTTTTTTCATTGTCACTTCTCCCATTGTATAGTAAATTTATTATCTATTAAATACGCTTTAATAGCAACGTGGAAAATCCGCTATTTTAGAGCCGGCTTTGTAATATACATAATATCTGAATAAGCTGCTTCTTTGCATCCTGTTATCTGAAAAGAAAAGTTATTTCTGTTTTTGGGACAAATTTTTCCTCAATCGGACCTGGAACAGCGCTTATCCTGCAGCCATGATTTCACGGGAACAGCCAATGGTATTATTTCCTCCCCCCCGGATGGAATTAAACTTGAATTTAATACATCAGAAATACAAACAAATGTCAAGAAATATCCGCACATAACAATATTACTGACACGATAGTTATATACAATTGCATTGATGATCAATTGGCAGGTAATCAACCATATGGAAAAGGATGACAGATGCGGTCAGAACCAATACACTGATTATCACAACACAAAGATGTTATGCCATGCGCGTCAGACATGAAAAATAAGGAAAATTGAAGATATCATACTTCAATGGCGGGTTTCAGGTTCATAGTATGTTCAATGTATGGTCAGCTGGGCATTCACTTTTGCAATCAAGAAGGGGATAAAAAACAAAACCCCTGAAAATTCCAGGGGTTTTCTGTGGGTAGCCCGGGAATCGAACCCGGAACCTACTGATTAAGAGTCAGTTGCTCTGCCAATTGAGCTAGCTACCCGGAAGAACTCTCCGGCCTGGCCGGATTGTTCATACAATTAATTTCTACATCCATTGTCAAGGATTTTGTTTGAATATTTTTATTATATGAATGTCCCGCCGCTGAAGGCGGCGGGACATTCATTATTAGTGATTGCGTTTTATTATATATCTAACATATATGACGAAAAGTATGGTTATATGAATATGCAATCCAAACTACCCGATGTGGGCGTGACCATCTTCACCGTGATGTCCCGTCTCGCCAATGAGCGGGGTGCCATCAACCTGTCCCAGGGATTTCCCGATTTTGATGTCGACCCGGAGCTCATCGGCCTGGTTGACCATTACATGAAACAGGGGAACAACCAGTACGCGCCCATGCAGGGCGTGATGGCCCTGCGCGAGCGGATATCCGAAAAGGTGAGGGACCTCTATGGCGCGGCATACACGCCGGCGGAGGAGATCACGGTGACCTCCGGCGGCACCGAGGCGCTCTTCGCGGCGATCACGGCCGTGGTGCATCCCGGCGACGAGGCGATCCTTTTCGAGCCGGCTTATGATTCATACGCCCCCGCCGTGGCCCTGTGCGGCGGAAGGCCGGTGTACTGTAAAATGAAATTTCCCGATTACTCCATCGACTGGGACATGGTGAAGGATTCAATCTCGCCGCGGACGCGCTGCCTCATCCTCAATTCGCCGCACAATCCGTCCGGCGCGGTCCTGTCCGCGGCCGATATCGAGGCCCTGAAACAGGTCGTGTCGAACACCGGCATATACATCGTGAGCGACGAGGTGTACGAGCACATCCTGTTCGACGGCCTGCGCCACGAGAGCATGTCCCGGCACCCCGAACTGGCCGCGCGGAGCTTCGTGGTGAGCTCTTTCGGCAAGACCTACCACACCACGGGCTGGAAGATCGGATACTGCCTCGCCCCGGCGCCACTTTCCGCGGAATTCCAGAAGATACACCAGTACCTGACCTTCGCGTCCAGCACACCGGTGCAGTGCGCCTACGCGGCCTTCATGGAAAAGAAGGAAAAGTACCTGGCCGTGCCGAAGTTCTACGAGGCGAAGCGGGACCTGTTCCTCTCCCTCGTGAAGGATTCGCGTTTCAAGGTCACTCCCAGCCGAGGGACTTACTTCCAGATGCTTGATTATTCCGGGATCACCGAGGAGGCGGACACGGCCTTCGCGCGGCGGATGACCATCGAGCACGGGGTCGCGGCCATACCCCCGTCGGTATTTTATCATGACAGCACGGACAACAGGGTGCTCCGCTTCTGTTTCGCGAAAAAAGACGAGACCCTCGAACGGGCAGCGGAGCACTTATGCAAAATCTGAATATCACCATAATACAGACCGGCCTTGCCTGGCATGATGTAGAGAAAAACTGCACCCGCTTTGAAGGCATTATCAGGTCTCTCGCGGAGCCGACGGACCTGGTGCTGCTTCCGGAGATGTTTTCCACGGGATTCACCATGGAGCCGCATGCCTGCGCCGAGGAGATGGACGGGCTTGCGGTAACAAGCCTCGTCCGGTGGGCCGGGAAGAAGCAGGCAGATGTGGCCGGGAGCGTGGCGATCAGGGAAGGGGACCGGTATTTCAACCGCCTCGTGTGGGCGCGGCCCGGCGGTGATGTCGTTACCTGCAACAAGCGGCATCTTTTCCGCATGGCCGGCGAGGAGCGGGTGTACACGGCCGGGAACGATAAAACCGTCATCATGCTCAAGGGCTGGAGGATCAGGCCCTTTGTCTGTTATGACCTCCGCTTCCCGGTGTGGTCGCGGAACAAAAACCTTGAATACGACATAGCCGTCTACGTCGCAAACTGGCCTGAAAAACGCGCCGCGCACTGGAAGGCACTGCTCAGGGCGCGGGCGATCGAGAACCAGTGCTATGTCATCGGCGTCAACCGCATCGGTGTTGACGGCAACGGGGTATCGTATTGCGGCGATTCTGCGGTCATAGATTTCACGGGCAGCACGATCCTCGAAATGGAAAATAGGGAATGCGTACAAACCATAGGGCTTTCCTTCGACGAACTTGCCGGCTACCGGCAGGCTTTTCCCGCGTGGAAGGACGCCGATGATTTTACCCTTGCCTGACGGGAGGGTTCCTGCCGTTACTACAGTACAGGGTGTCAATCAATGAATATCATATCATCATGGAGCGGCGGCAAGGACAGCGTCCTGGCATGCTACCGGGCGATGAAAAACAACCACGCCGTGGGGTATCTTCTTAACCTGGTATCCGCCGGGGAAAAACGCTGTTGTTTCCACGGTACCGATGCACGACTGCTCATCGACCAGGCCCGGTGCGTCGGCATTCCCCTGGTCCAGAAAGAGATGAGCGAAGGAATGAACGAGTACGAGCGTGAGTTCAGGGAAGCTGTCATGGGGCTCAAGGGCGACGGGATGGAGGGAATGGTTTTCGGCGACATTTACCTGGATGAGCACCGGGAATGGGTCGAGCGGGTATGCGGCGATATCGGCGTGGTCCCCCTGGAGCCGCTCTGGAACAGCGATCCGCGTCGCGTCATTGAGGAATTTATCGACGAGGGATTCAGTGCCGTCATTGTAAGCTGTAAAGAGGAACTTGGGAGCGATTTTGTGGGCCGGGAAGTGGACCGTGAGGCGCTGGCGCGGCTTGAGGAACGCGGCATGTGCCCCTGCGGAGAGCATGGCGAATACCACACCATCGTCACGGACGGGCCGATATTCAAAAAACGTATCAGGATAAAAAGCGCGGCGCCTGTGCTGAAGGAGGGGTTCTGGCGCCACTGGTCCCTTGATATACAGGAGTATGTACTGGAGGATAAATAACGGAATGGTATTAATCCTTC
>CAZZHU010000031.1:14016-31274 GCA_964654045.1 uncultured Leptospirales bacterium | reverse complement strand
GAAGGGCCACCCCTCGGAGTCCTGGCTCAAGTTCGCGATATCGCCCAGCGCGCGGAACAAGATACGCGCCTGGCTGCGGAGACAGATGGAACTCGACGTCAAGCACGAGGAAGAGGAAAAACCGAGGGACGAAAAGCATCCGGCAGTCCCGATACCGGGCGACGACCATGTCAAGCGTAAAAGCACGCCGAAGAAAAAGCAGAAGCAGGCCGGTATCACCATCAACGGCGCTTCCAACGTGCTCATACGCCTTTCGCAGTGCTGTCAGCCGATACCGGGAGACGACGTGATCGGCTTCATCACGCGCGGTAGGGGCATCACCGTGCACAAGAAAAACTGCCCCTCCCTCAAACGCCTTGCCAATGAACGGGAGCGGTTCGTCAGCATCAAATGGGAAGGCACTCCGGACACATTCTATCCGGTCAAGGTGGCGGTGGAAGGCATTGACCGCCCGGACCTCCTGAAAGACGTGGCCGATGAAATATCACTGGCCAAGACGAATATCCTCAAGGTCGAGGCGCGGGTCGAGGAAGGCGATCATGCCATATTCAAATTCATCCTGGAAGTCAGGAGCAATGACCACCTGAAAGAGATCATCGCCAAGCTTAAAAAAATTAAAAGTATCACCAACGTATACAAACTAAACGAAAAAGTCATTCTCAAGTGATCAATGGATATCATTCTCGGTTCTTCATCTCCGCGGCGAAAAGCAATACTGGGCGGCCTGGTCAGCCTTTTCCGGATCGTCCACCCCTCAATCGATGAAACGCACCTGCCCGGGGAGACACCGGAAGCTTTTTCGATGCGCGTCGCCGAAGAAAAATGCCGCGCCATTCTTGCGTCAACCGATCCGCGGGACTGCCCGCTGCTTATCATCACCGCCGACACCATCGTCACCATCGACGGAAACGTCATCGGCAAGCCGGATGATTTAGACCACGCCATCGCGATGATTTCAGCCCTGAACGGCCGCACGCACCGTGTCATCACCGCCGTTACCCTCCTTGCCGCGGAAAGGCCCGGCGGGACCCATCGCATGCTGACCGCTTATGAAACGACAGCGGTGCGGTTCAGGAACCTGGACCGGGACGGGATCATCCGCTACCTCGAAACTATCGATTACCGGGACAAGGCCGGCAGCTACGCGTTCCAGGAGCAGGGCGATCTCATCGTCGAGGGCTTTCACGGGTCGGCGACCAATATCATCGGGTTTCCCCTGCGCCTTTTTTTCTCAATGCTCTCGGACATGGGAATTCTCGGCATGGTTTTCATCTGAAAATATATTGACTTTACCGCCCGGTTCTGTATGGTAAGGGAACGCCAGACGGGCGCCGGTTTATCCAGTATTCGCACCGAGGTATCCCATGACCAAACGAAAACAGTATTTAATAGATAAAAAATTCCAGCTGCGGACGACCTTTTCAATAATCGGCATCGTGAGCATCATCACCGCCATCATCCTCGGGGCCATAACCATCAGCGTCGTGTACAACAATAACAGGTTGAGGGAAAACAATACCAGGATAACGAACATATACGAGATTGAAAACAGCATCTTCGTGTCACTCTCTTCCCTGCCGGAAGCCGTGAAGGACCCGAACCTCAAAAACGCGCTGATCCAGAACGCCGGAAACCACGACCGCAACATGGAAACATTGAACCGCATAATCGCATTCAATACAAGCATTATAACCTACAACAGGGTGCTCCTTGCATCCATACTCGTAATTGTCCTTGTTGAAAGCTTCATATTATACATCTTGCTGATAAGAAAAACGCACCATATTTCCGGTCCCATCTATGTCATATCGAATTTCATGAAGGACATTATCGAAGGCAGGGACCCGGAACTGCGGCCCCTCAGGGACAAAGACGAGCTAAAGGACTTTTACGAACTGTTCCAGGACATGGTCAGGGTCATACGGAAGCGCGAGCAAACGAAATCATGATCACCGCAGCATAATCGAACCGGGAAGCACATGCCAGACACCATCCAGCCGATCATCAGGAAAGCAAAAGAGCTCTCCGCGTCCATCCGGGAGCATGAGACAACCAGGCGTTATAACGAATGCCTGTTGCGGATGAACAATGACCGGAAGGCTCAGCAGCTCTATTCGAAGCTGATACACATGGGCAAGGAACTCAATGACCGCCTGTCGGCCGGAGGGGCCATCGAGGAGCAGAACTCCTCCGAGCGTGAAATGATGCAGCATGAACTCGAGCAGAACACGCTGGTGAAGGAATATATACAGAGCCAGAAGGAATACCTTGAACTGCTGAACAAGGTTATCGAGAAGATAAAGAACCCGGTCTGACCTCACCCCGGGCTGCACGAACCAAGCACCCTCACCTGCCCCAACATCCTCACCCCCGCCCCTCTCCATAAAATGGAGAGGGTGGCTTACATTAATGCATTATAGCAGAAACCCTCTCCTTTATAAGGAGAGGGTGCACGGAGTGCAGGTGAGGTCGCAAGGAGAGGGCGCATCCGAGGCGGGGTGAGGTCTGCCCCCTCAGGGGGACAGGGGTGTCTTCAACGTTATTATCGTCGCTCCCCAGTTTGCGCCGTCGTTGCGGAATTCTGCCACGTCCGGGTGGCCCTGCAATAATTCGTAGACGCGCCTCTTTTTCGCTGATATCCCCTTTCCGTGCACCAGCCGGATCTTCTTTAAACCCTTTGCCATGGCCTGCCGGATGAATTCGCGCACCACGTTGTCGGTCTCCCGCGGCTCGAAAAAATGGAGGTCGCACTCGTATCCGAAATCTATGTCGCTGTAGTCGTGTTCTAACATGGCCAGTCAGTCCGCACATATGTAAATATATTAGCATATGTTAGTCAATACATATACAGATAACCCCTTTTTGCATATTATCATTATAAGATAGAGTTGAAATCATCCATTCTTATAGTAATAATTCTTGACCGGAAGGATATAAAGCAGTATATACGTATCATTCATCCAACAATAAAACAACTACAGGAGGAGAAGATGAAAAAAGCTATACTGCTTATTACTGTCTTTGTCTTCACACTGGGTTCCATCGGTTGTTCAAAAAAGCTCACCTCGGAAGGAAGCAGCCTCGAGCCGATCGTAAGCGCCGGCGCCGGCGCCGTGGGAAAAACCTACACCCTCACGTTGTCGCAGATCAATATCGAGCGGGACAGCACCAGCGCCTATATCCGTCTGTTCGACGAAAAGTATAATACCATCTTTGTCTATATTCCCAAGCCTGACCTGAACAACAAGATCCTGAACCTCAAGAGGAACGACAAGTACCTTTACAAGTTCAAGGTTACCAAGAATGAAAGCACCGTCACCCTGTCCGGCGAGCTTATTGACGTGGCCGGCCTTGACGGCGTTATCGTGAGCGGCACCCTCGCCGACAAAACGCCCACCGCCTGCTCCATCATACTGGACGGCCCGGCGGCTCAGGGGAAGGACTTCACCATGGACCTTACATTCTATGGCAAGGGAGAAGAGGAAGGCAAGAAAAAGGCGACCTTCAATTCAACCGATGATTACGGCAAAGAGGTGATCTGCACCTACGCCGATGATCTCGCCAAAAAAATCGACGAGCTCAAATCCGGCGACAAGTGCAAGGTTTCCTTCAAGGTCGACAAGATCGACTGGCGCGTATTCGGTACACTCGCATCAGTGGAGAAAGCGCAATAGCTCCGGAGAATGCGTCATTGAGACTGCGAAACAAGTGTCCGCCACGACGCACAGAAAAAAATTCCCGCTCAGGCGGGAATTTTTTGCCGGAGAACAAGGGCACCGAAAGCGACCCGGGCGTCCCCTTCATTCATGCCCATCAGGACGTACGCCCGATGGAAATAGGGAAACCATCGTGAATCCCGGTTACCTTTTCCTGAACCCCAGGAGGAACAGCCCGGCTCCGATGAGGGCGAGTATCGGGCAAAAGATATAGATTTTTTTCCTGCTCGACGCCAGGGACTCCCGGTAATCGGCAGCCGAGCCGGAGTACCAGTTCTTGACCGTGAGAACAGCCGGGTCCAGCGATGCCAGGGCGCCGACCGCCATTATCGGGTCACCCCTTCTCAAGCCGATATAGCGTATTTCATGGCCCCACTCCGACTTCTCATCAGTCATGAGAACATTGTTCCCTTTTGCCTCGGTGCAGAGATTATCGGAATTGAGCAGTATCTCCCCCCGCGCCAGGTCGGCAAGTACCGGCTGGCGGAAATACTTCAGGACCGACCACGACCCGCCCTTGACCTGGTGCTCGCTGGCGGCGTCTATAAAATCATGGACGAGAACCTTGTTCTTTGCGCTAACCCTCCCCTCCACAATGACCAGGTCCCCCTGCTTTGCCGAACCGGCAGCGCTCCCGTCAAAACGGACGGCCCTGTTGATCAGTTCCTCATCGTCCCCCACCATTGCGAAAGCCGCAACGAATAGCGCAATCGCCGCCGCCACCAGTATCGCTCCGACAACCATCATCCTTCGCGGATACATTCCATCCTCCTTTGATACATGTATACTGGCACATGAATAGTAAAATTCACTTCAGGTTACTGGACCTCAATGCGCCCTTTAGTTTCACCTTTTACATTTGAATTGATAAGTATAATTTTCGCGTTTTCCCCGGCCTGGGCCGCCACGGAACCGGTCAGGTTGCAGTTCCTGATGGTAATCGACGCATTTCCCGTTGCATGGACAGATGTTTTATCACTATTGATATTAGAGTTGCTGATGTTGACCCTGACCCTGCCGGAAACCCACAGGGCGCAGAACCCGCCGGTCAGGTTGCTGTTCTCTACGGTGACCGTGCCGGTTCCGGTTATTGTTAAGAGCCGCTTCTTAGAGACAAGGGTGGTGTTGTCGATAAAGACCCTGCAGGGACCGCCTGAATCAAGGATGGCGCCGTCCCCGGTGAAAGATTGGCTAACGATGGCGATGGATTTTTCCCCGCGGCAGATTATGGGGAAGGTCGATTGTGTCTCTGCACTGATACGGATCGTACCTTCGGGGAACCGGCCAGCAGCAGGGCCATCCGCCTTCTTCCGGGACACCATGGCGCTCATCAGGAATATCAGGATGCCGACCAGGGTCGCTCCGACAATTGTCAGGATCATGAAGATCATCAGGTACTTGCCGGGCTTCCTGTCCGGGCCGTTGAGCGGGAGCCAGGCGGCCTTGCCTTCATCATCCCTCTTGAGCCTTACCCTGGCCTTGCAATACCGGCAGGTGACGGTCCCGCGCGCCTTGTCCGCCTCTGAGGGATCAAGCATTGCGCCGCAGCCGGGGCAGCTGTATACCTTGAGATCATTTTTATCCATTGACCGCGCTCCGAATATAGTATGAATACTATGTAAAAAAAGCGCGTCTGTCAATAAGTTTACGAGAATGATCGCGATTCAGGAAAAATTGAGGCTGCGCCTTTTTTTCAGAAAATTATTAAATTTTTTTCAAACCACGGCCCGTGATTCGTATACCCTGTAAATCAACTCAAGGAGCAATGCCATGCAAAACTATCAAACCGTAACGATTGAAGGGAACGCGACGAGGGACCCGGTCATCAAGAAAACAAAAACCGGCAAAAATGTATGCTCGTTCTCACTGGCGATGAACCACTATTCGAAGGATGACGCTGATCCCCAGGTCTCCTATATCGACGTGGAAACCTGGGAAAAGCTCGCAGAATTCTGCTCGGGCAGCATTACCAAGGGAAAACGCATCATGGTCGCGGGCACACTGCGCCAGGAACGGTGGGAGGGCCAGGACGGCAAGAAACGGTCCCGGATCAAGGTGATCGGCAAGGAGGTCCGTTTCATCGAATCCTTCAAGAAACCGGAAGGCGCAATGGAGCAGAAATCGGCATGATTACCGGGGCCGGGGTGCCGCTGAAGGCGGCATCCCGGATCCCGTGTATTATTCCAGGAATGTACCGGCAGCGGTTCGATAGATATGTCGGCCTTATCATGTCCGTGTCCGCTTCGCTATAGCCTGTTCGATGCCATCGATCAAACGCTCAACGTACCCGTCCATGTCTTCAATGTCCTGCCGCAGCAATCTGAAGCCGATGGCCCCCTCGTGGCCGCCTCCATTATTGAAGGAAAATATTTCAAGAACCTTCCGGAGATCGAATTTCTTGAATTTCTGGCTGCGGCGGAGCCTGAACTGGACCAGGCCCGATACCACGGAATCATCATAGACGACAAGGCCCAGCCGCCCGCTCTCCTCCGCGAGAAGGTCGGCCACGGAACGGGTGACCGACACGATGGTATCGCTGTCGAACTCGCCGTACAGGGAATCCATGTCGTCCCTGCTCAAAACCGCGAAGCCGATGGACCTGGAGAATTTCTTTTTATCATGGATAAACCGGAAACACCGGTCCTCCACCGCCGACAGGCGCTGGATCTCCCGGAACACTTCATCCTTGTTCATGAAGTTGGTATCTTTCGTTGTTTCCCGCTCCAGCAGCACGCTGTAGATGTCGCTGAAGATGTCATAATACCTTTTCTGGCGTTTCGACTTTATGTAGTGGCCCATGTTGGTATCACCCACTATTCCCGTCAGCACCGACAGGATCACGTTTCTCGAAAGCGGGTTGCTGATATTGTACTTCTTGAGGATCTCCTTGCGCTTGGCCAGCTTCATGGCTATGAGACCCACCAGTTCGCTCGATGACGTCGCTTCGGTCACGAGGCGGTATCCCTCGTCGCCGATATAGATGCTGTCAGCGCCAAGGTGGTGATCTATCTCGATCTTGAGAATCCCGCCTTTCTGCATCAGGTTCTCAATATCCGGATTGAGGTCTACCATCGACGGCTTCGGCGTATCGCATATCACAATGACGTCCACGGTGTCGTCGATGGTAGTCATCACATCAGAACAGCTTATCGCGTTATGCCTGCAGATATCCAGGAGGTACTGGAAATGCTCATGCATGGATTCGCTGATATAGACATCGGCCTTCTTGGAGAACTTACCCACGATAAGGGCAAAAGCGACCATGGACCCGATGCAGTCCTCATCGGGATTCTTGTGTCCGAGAAACAGGAAATGGTTCTTTTCCTGCAGGGCGTTGATGATATTGTCAACAATCCTGTTTTTCTCGTGAATGGTCTGTATCGCCTGTTTATTCATGGGAGCGGCAGAATCCTTTTTACAGTTATGAGCCCGGGCAGACGACCCGGTTTCGTCCTTCCTCTTTCGCCCGGTAGAGCGCCTGGTCGGCCATTTCCTTAAGTTTCTTAACATCGTCAGCATGCACCTGGAATGACGCGACTCCGGCGCTCATGGTCAGTTTTTTCACCGGTCCCTGGTACTGGCCCAGGATATCCTGTTTTTCCAGGCTTTTACGCACCAGTTCCGTGATCTCCACGGCATTCGACCAGGGCGTGTCGGGCATGAGCACCGTGAATTCATCGCCGCCGAACCTGGCAAGAATGTCGCTTTCGCGCAGGTGCCGGTTAAACACGCGCACGACCTCCAGTATGCACCGGTCACCCGCCTCATGCCCGTAGTTTTCATTTATTTCCCGGAAGTAGTCAAGGTCCACCATGACCAGGGAAAGGGGCTTGCCGCTGTTTTCCGCAAGGTCAATCTGGCTGACCAGGGCGTCATCGAGAAAACGCCGGTTATAGGCGCCGGTCAGCTCGTCGGTGATGGCCCGGCGGCGCGCCGCCTCGCCCCAGTGGACCATGTCAGACAGGAACTCGCCCGTGTCGCGCAGCCGCTGGGCTGTGATATTGAGCATCCGGTACATGATCTTGGTGGCGATGTCCGGGTACTGCTCGATCATGCTGTAGAAGTCCTTCTCGTGCAGGCCCAGCAGCACGCTTTTTTCCAGGCTGCTGCAGGTGGCCGACCGGGGGGCGTTCTCGAATATGGACATCTCGCCGAAAAAATTCCCCGCCTGGAACTGGGCGATCTGGCGCTCCCCCCCGTCCGGGAGCCGTATGAAACTCGCCACGGCACCGCTCATGACGATGAAAAGCTCGTTCCCCTCGTCGCCCTCGCGGAACAGGACCTCTCCCCTGTCTATTTCATGGGACCTGAAAAGCCCGGCAATGCTCTTGATCTCCTCGGGACCGAGGAGGGAAAATATCTCCACCGTGTTAAGAAACTCAACTGATATGCCCATACCGATAACTATCCTTCTTCTTCTGAATCACTGCTTATGATTTTATCGCCACCGCGCTCCCGCGCGGCGAACATCCTCTTGAAACAGGTTTCGACCAGCCCTTTCGGTTCGCGGCAATGATCGGGATACACCGCCGCGCCGATGCTCACCGTGGTGGTGAACCCGCCCCCCGTTATATGGTCATAATTCAGATTGTTCAGCTGCATTCTCAATTGCCCGGCGCAGGCCAGGGCCGCCTTGAGAACAGCGCCGGGAAGCACAACGGCGAACTCGTCACCGCGGAACCGCACGGCTATGTCCGTTTCCCTGATGCGCGATTTTATGCTGTAGGCGATCATCTTCAGCGCGAGGTCGCCGGCCTCATGACCGCACCGGTCATTGATCGCCTTGAAATTATCCGGCTTGATCATGATCAGCGCCGTTGAAGGCCCGTATTCGCCGAGCTGCCGCGGGAATTCCTCGTCGAGAAAGGTCCTGTTGTACAGCCCCGTGAGCTTGTCGTAGTAGAGCTGCTTTTTCAGGTCATGGACCCACTGGGACTTCTCGGAAATAAGGCGGTTGGTCCCCCTGATCCTGCCGGCGATGGCCGCCATGAGCTCGTGCAATATCCGCGCCGATATGTCGGGATACCGCACCAGCACGTCCTGGAATTTCGTTCCCCGCGAGGGGAATACCAGAAGAACCGCGTCTGAATCGGCCTTTGCCGTGGCGCTCATCACCCTGTTCTCCAGGAGGTCCATTTCGCCGAAACTCTCCCCCGGGATAAACTGGGCTATATTCATGGTCACGTCATCGGCCCGCTGCTTGGTGATGAGCACCTCGCCCTCCCGTATCACGTAAAGGCCGTCGCTGTAGCTTCCCTCCCGGAAGATAACATCACCCTTCCGGTATGAATAGAACTCGCTGTTCTGCGCGACCACGCCGAGCTCATTGTCCTCCAGGGTCGTGAAGATGCTCACGCCTTTCAGAAGGCTGATTTTACTGGTCAGTTCACTGTCATGTACGGTATTCATATTCAAGCACAATCCTTGTTGCGCGCCCCGGCCCGGGGCCCGGGCGCCACGAATCCTTGGAAGAGGATTTTATTGAAAGCGTGGCTGCGGAGTTATTCTGAATCTGCCTCCGAACCGGATCTTTTCGATGAACGAAAAACGAAGCCTTTATCCATTATGACATAATTGATGCTAAATACAATATATTTTCTTGGTCTGTCATGTTTTTTATCATGGTATGGGCGCGGGAACTTCTTTTTCAATATCTCCCCTTCAGTGGCCACCATGGCAGTCGCGGCTGCGCATCCGCGTGACAAGCCGAGAAATTAATTGCGATTCTCCAGAAATCCTGGTCCCCGGCTACCTCAATTGCGGTTTAATCATTCTCATGTATCCCCTTACCATCGCAATCATGGCCCGGTCAAAATAAAGGGTGACCCTGTTGTTAAGCTCAAGGGCCTCCATGTAATCGGTCATGTCATCGTACATCTTGTTCATGACGAAGAGCCAGATGTGGCGCCGCTGCAGGACCAGGCCCTTCAGGACCTGCTCGACCGGGATCCCGGCCTCACAGCGCTCCTGCCCCATCTTTCCGTAGCGGTCTTCGATTTGATCTTTCGAAAACTCACGGGATATCCAGACCGACAGGTCCTTGTAAACCAGGTCGCTGAAGCGATAGACATCGTCCCTTTCGGAGTTCCTGTAGGCGTCCGTTTCCGGGTGCTTGAGAAGATCATTCATGAATATTTCTGTAAGCTCCTCGTGGCTTTCCTCGATGAGCTTCACGAATCTGTTTAAAAGGATATTTTTTTTTCTGATAATCGGTTTTTTCATGTAATTCCTCCATGAGTTGACGTAACCAAGCCCCCTAAATCCCCCGGAGGGGAACTTTGTTATACAAGCTCGTAACCGCACCTCTTATACATAAGCCTCCCAAGGGGGGGTGGGGGTGTTTGATTCAGCCACTTGTTTATCAGTTCTCCAGTATCGTGATCTCAACCCGCCGGTTGCGCTTCCGTCCCTGTTCCGTGGCGTTGTCAGCGGCCGGCTCCTTCGAGCCCTTCCCCTGGGTGACAACCTGGGCCTTCCGGCAGGCTCCTTTCGATATAAGAAAATCCGCCACGGCCATGGCGCGCTGTTCGGAGAGGGCCTGCGAAGTCTGTTCCTCGCCGATCCGCGCCGTATGGCCGGTAACGAGAAAGTCCCGTTCCGGGAAGCGGTTCAAAATCTTCGCTATGCGGGACAGTTTCTCCTTTTCCGCGTCGATAAGTTCCGGTGAATTGGGCGGGAACTGGATATTTTCAAGCACGATAGTAACGCCGTTTTTATCCTTCCTGACGACAGCATCGGCGATATTGTCCTCTTTAATCCTTTTGTTCAGGTCGTCGGCAACCCGGTCCCTGTCCAGCTTCGGCGATTTGAGAAGCCTTCCCGCGGCGCTTCCCCTGTATTCAACCGACGCGGCATTGGAAAGAAAGAATATGAAATCGAAATCCTCCTTGTATGAATGAAACTGGCCCGCGGCCGCGTCCCACCAGTAGAGCTGGGACGAAGTGCCGGTTATTCTTACCGGCACCGGCCTCGACGGCACGCCGTCGTAGCTCACCCGGTGGAAGATGGTGAACTCGACCTTCAGCAGGGCCGTCTTCACGCCCTCCTTGATTTCGTCCCGGAGGTACGTGTAGTGGACCTTCACCGGGAAATGGAAGGCCTTGGCGATGCCATAGCTGCGTCGAAAATCGTGGGCCTCGTCGGCGTCGCCGGTCCAGGTATCGCCCGGCTTCACCAGGCCCGGGGGAAACCGGGGAACGTTGCGCACCACGGGCATGAAGAAGGAGGGATCGATGGTAAAGACGCCCAGCTCATCGCGCCAGAACTGCGAGCGATAGTTTTCCTTCAGATAATAGGCGTCGAACCTTCCCCTGATCGATTCAGACATCTGGAAATCGCATTCGAGACTTCCGGAGCCGCCTTTAACCTCGGCTGTATCCACCGCCACCTTATTTAAAATGATGGAATTGTGTGAAAGAATTCCATTAACTAAAACATCCTCGTTCACCTCGGTGACTATCCGGTACTTCTCGCCCGGCGTGTACCTGAAGCGCAGCTTCTGCCCCGCCGCCTCTTCGGCGGCAATAAGGGACGGGCCCCACAGGAGGGCTGCCACGGCCAGGAATACTGTTTTCTTTTTCATTGGCGGTACATCTCCAGTTCTTTTTCAGTCCTCATCATCAGCGCCATGGCGTATTCGGCGTGCGACCACATGAGGGGGGTGGCGAAGGAAATGTGGCCGCTGTTCCCGATTATCCTGCACTCTTCCTCTATGCGCGCGTAGGCATTCCGCATGTGGTTCAGTTCTTCAACAATATGGTCATAGGGGGTGCCGTCAATCAGTATATGTGGCTCGAACTCCTTGTCGAAATCGTGTCCCGTGAGCCACTCCAGGTTCTTGAACTCGAAAAAACGCTCCGGCGTGGTCAGGTGCTCGCACAGGTACCCTTCCTTGCTCCGGTACCCGTCGATGATGCCCAGGATCTCGTTCCCCCGGGCGATGTCCCCGGTGTAGAAATAATACTGCGCCAGCATGGCCGTGTACTGCACCCAGGGGCCGTTGCCGGCGTGTATGTGCGATTCCGGGTCCTCGATGAAGGGGAGATAGCGCTGCAGCATTCCCAGCTCCGGGTCCCAGAGCATGTCCTCGATGAAGGCTACGGAACTGGTGAAGGTCTCGCCGGCGGCGAAGTAATCAACGTCAAGGCCCGTCCCGAAGAAAAAGGGCGACAGGAGCGTGATATCGGGCCTGAGATCAAGGGTGCCGTCCGGCTTCAGGCGGCGGATATACCGCCCCGACTGGGCAAAGACCTTTTCCACGGTCGGCTGGAATCCGGCCTTGACCTCGATCTCCTCGGCGAACCTTCCCGGGATGCCGTAGGCCTCCCCGACCCGCTCCATGAGGCGGAACATGAGGAGGTAGGCGTAATTGACCCAGATGGTATACCCTTCCTCGATGGCGGATTCGTGTATCGATGTGGTGGAATAAAAGAGGTGTATCTCCTTCCGGTAGTAGTTCTTCCGCGCGAACAGGGAGCCCTTGCCGATGGCGTCGAAATATTTTTCAACGCCCGGTATCTCGACGTTCTTTGTCCTGGCCGCCAGGAGGTAGCGGCAGAGGATGGACACCCCGTGGGCTATGTTGTCCTCCTGCCGGTAGATCCCCTTGTCCTCGCAGTGAACGCCGTAGCGCTGCCCCCAGTAACCGTCGGCGCGCTGGCAGTTCATGATATAGCGCGCGATCTCGCCCAGGAGGCGCAGGGCGATCTCGCCCGACTTGAGGGTCCCCGTCGCCAGGCGGAAGAGAAAGCGCGAGGCGCAGGCGCTGTCCCGCGGGTACACGTAGGGGTAGCGCGAGCCGGGGAGCGTGGCCATCAGGGCGCTCCCCCGCTCCGTGTCGATGGAGCACTGGGACAGGATGTCCAGGTGCACGTTTACGTCGCGGTTCAGGTCCAGGAGCTTCCGGGTGATGATGGCGATGTTCGGGTTTTTCAGCGCGTCACGCTGGTGGATGCGGCGTTCGTCGGCGACTTCGGTGAGCTCTTCCAGCATGGCCGGATCCTTGCTCACGATGGAAAGAAAATCGCCGCTCGATATCTTCACCATGTCGGTTTTTTTCGATGTTACCACCGTGGCGTTCCGCTTCTCGTCCGAAAGCAGGGACATCTCTCCGAAGAACTGACCCTCGGAAAGTATCGCGATGAGGCGGTCCTCCTTCTCGTGGCGGCGGTACACGTTGACCTCGCCGTCGCGGATGAGGTAAAAAGCGTCGCCGGTCTCCCCCTCGGTGCAGATGGTCTGCTTCTCCGGAAAGGCGAGGAGTTCGACCCGGCTCAGGACCTCGTCAAAAAGGCGGTCGTTCATGTTGGTGAAAACCGGGACCCGCCGCAGGTCATTCCTGAGCTGGCGGTCGATGTAGCTCTTTTCCATGAGGGAGCGTATGACCGCCGAGGAGTCCATGAGTTTCCGGAGACTGGCCGCGTCCATGGAGAGGGCGAATAGGAATTCGTCCGCCACGATGGTGCTTTCCCGCGGTTCCGAGGTATAGATGATCTCCTCCCCGAAAAACTCACCCGGCCCGAGGCTGTAGAGTCGGAATTTCGGATTTTCCTCCGTGGGGATGACGGCCCAGACCCTGCCGGCAAGGATGACGTAAAACCGTTCATCGAACATGCCATGACGGCAGATGATGTCCCCCCTGTTGAATTCGCATACCAGGACATTGTCCGCGACCCCTCCGAGTATTGAAGGGTCCACGCCTGAAAAGAACGCGATATCCCTGAACAGGGAAGCAGGTTCAAGGTTTTTCAGCGCCGGTATGTTCCTGAGCCGGGTCACCAGTTCCGGGATGGTGTAGCTGTTAAATGACATGGCTTTTAATTTCACTGATGGTGATCGGGTCCCCGAGGACCGGCACGGCCGGAAGGGCAGAATACAAAATGATCAGAGCGGCAAGGTATCCGGATTCACGACTGGCGTTCATGGTACCCCCTGCTGGTAAAGTCTGTCAGGCAATCATACTACAGGGTAACAATTATAAATCAATACTTTTTTGAAACGATGGAAATGCGATCTTACGGCTTCGACCTCAGGGGATCATTATTTGATATCCGGTTCTCCTCCCTGCCGCCCCGCCAGGGCAGCCTTAATTTTTTTTCTTCTTCTCAGCCGCTTGACGATGAAAATTACGGCGGCAATCAGGAAAATGCCCGCCATGATCAGCAATTCGTACTTCTTGATGTCATCCAGGACCGCCTCCATGATGCGGCCGAAAAAATAGCCCAGGACCCCCAGGGTCACGGCCCAGATGGCGGCGCTGATGACGTTCAATATGACAAACTTTTTTGTCGTTACATTGCTCAATCCTATGGCGAAGGGGGCAACCGTGCGGAGTCCGTACAGGAAGCGGAAAACAAGGATAAACCAGGTGTTATGGCGGTCCATCATCTTCCTGAACCTGTTGACGCGGGGCAGCCAGCCCGGGTATTTCTTCAGCAGGGACTTGCCCTTGTACCGGCCGATGAAAAAATAGAGCTGGTCGCCGAAGAGGCTGCCGAAAAAAGCCGTTATGATCACCCAGGGGAGTTCCAGGTAGCCCTCGTAGGCCGCAAAGCCTCCGACGACCAGAATCGTCTCCCCTTCCAAAAAGGTCCCTATGAACACGGCCAGATAGCCGAATTCCCGCACCAGCGATTCTATTGTCATCTAATTATTATCCTTGGAGTTGTACTGGTTCGTACTTCGGCGATGACCGCCGCGTCAGTTATGCCGGCGCCATGCAGCTCGGATACAAGGGCATCCGCAGCTCCTTCTTCAACGGCGACAAGGAGCCCGCCGGAGGTCTGGGGATCAAAAAGGATATCGAGCAAATCCTGTTGAATTGTGGAACCGGCTTTGCAGAGACTGCCGACGAAATCACGGTTCCGGTACATGCCTGCCGGTATCAGGCCGCCGGACGACGCCTCCCTGGCGCCGGGGAGCACCGGAACACTTTTTGAATCGATCACTATTTCCATAGATTTACCAGCAAGCATCTCGCTGAGATGACCGGCCAGTCCAAAGCCGGTCACATCGGTGCAGGCATGGACCCTGTGGCCGTGCATTATTATGGAAGCAGCGCGGTTCAGGGTGGTCATCGATTTAATGAAAGGCTCCATGACAGCCTCGCCCACCGGTCCCGCCTTGAGCGCGGTGGCAATCATTCCGGTTCCCAGCGGCTTGGTGAGCACGATAGCGTCACCGTCCCGTATGGTATCGTTCCGCACCGCGCGGTCCGGGCGCACAATACCGGTAACGGCGAGACCGTACTTGAATTCGGGATCATCCACGCTGTGGCCGCCCAGGAGCTGCGTCTCCGCTTCCGTCAGGGCGGAAAGGCCGCCACGGAGCACCTCTTTCAGCACCTCAAGGGTGAATTTTTTCGTTGGGAAGCATACGATGTTCAGCGCCGTTATGGGCCTGCCGCCCATGGCGTACACATCGGACAGGCTGTTGCATGCCGCAATCCTTCCGAACGTGAAGGGTTCGTCGACGATGGGCGTGATGAAATCCACGGTCTGCACCAGCGCCTCCGATTCGGACAGGCGGTATACGCCGGCGTCGTCGCTGGAGTCCATCCCCACGATCACGTTGCCGTCATACTTCAGCGGCAATCCCTTCATTACTTCCTGCAGGTCCTCCGGACCTATTTTAGCAGCTCAACCGGAGCTGGTCACCGATTCGGTGAGACGCAGGACGTTCAGCTTGCTGATGTCGCACTTGTCGCTCATCGTTGCTCCTTACCCCCGGGTTCCTTACCCCGGGTTTAAACCCGGGGCTACCGCCACTCCTCAATCCGCTCAAACTCTACCCCGCCCTTCGCCAGCACTTCCTTCACCCGTTCGATATCAACGCTCCTGATACGCACGCAATAGCCGCAGTCCGAGCTGAGGTGGCGCGGGATGGGTACCATCTTCCGCTCGATACCCGCTTTTTTTAGAAGGCGCGCCGTCCAGATCGACGACGTTGCCGAATAGAACAGGATGACAGAGAAGACGTTCATGTGTTCTCCTTCATGGCGCTGATCTCAACAAGGGCGTTGACGGCAAAATCAATTTCTTCTTTCGTATTGAAGATTCCGAAACTGAACCGTACCGTGCCCCGCGGATAGGACCCCATGGTCTCGTGCGCCAGCGGGGCGCAGTGAAGGCCCGCGCGGCACATGACGCGGTAGCGGTCTGAAAGATAATAGGCGACATCCGAAGGCTCCAGGCCCTCAATAGTAAATGACACCACGCCTGTCGCCACCCGGTCAGCCGGCACCGGGGAAACAAAACCCCTTACGCGATCCCCCGAGCGGGCCAGGAAATAAGACGCCAGTTCCTTCTTGCGCAACAGTATTCCCCGCACGCCATCCTGTAAAGACAAAATATAATTGATCCCCGCGCAGAGACCGCCCAGGCCGGCCACGTTCAGGGTGCCGCTTTCGAATACATCGGGAAGGAAATCGGGCTGGTACACGCTGTCGGAACTGCTGCCGGTGCCGCCGTATTTCAGCGGCCTCATCCGGCCATGGTCAAAACCCTCGGAGAGCACCAGTCCGCCGGTACCGGTCGGCCCGTACAGGCCCTTGTGGCCGGCAAACGCGAGTATATCGATAGGGTCATTCTTCATGTCCAGGGGAACCAGGCCGGCGGTCTGGGCGCAATCAGCCACCAGCGTGACATTTTTTCCACGGCACACCTCGCCGATTTCACGGAGCGGCTGTATAACGCCGAAGGCGTTCGAGGCGTGGTTGACAACGGCCAGTTTCGTATCCGGCCGGAGGGCCCGTTCAAAATCCGCGGGATCGGTTACCCCTCCGGGTGAAGGAACGACAGTCACCTCGATCCCGCCGCGCTTCTCCAGCTCCTTGAGGGGACGGATAGTGCTGTTGTGCTCCATCGCCGTGGTCACGGCATGGCCCTCTCCCTGGAGCACGCCCTGGATCGCCAGGTTAAGGGCGTCCGTGGCGTTGGAACAAAAGATGACCCTCATCGGGTTCGTGACGCCGAAGAGAGCCGCAACGGCCTCGCGCGCGGAAAAAACGATCTCGCCCGCGTCGATCGAAAGCTGGTGACCGGACCGGCCCGGGTTGCCGCCTATGCGCGTCATGTAATCCACAACGGCATCCACCACTTCCCGTGGCTTGGGAAAGGTGGTGGCAGCATTGTCAAAATAGATGGTTTTATCGGCTCTGCCGACCGGTTTTTTCATAGTGATGCCGGGCCCTGCGTGCAAATTTAAACAGCACTGAAATGATATAAAACAGCATGGTGTATTAGCAACCATTTTTTCCGGATGACCCGCTTATGATAGCAGCGGCACATAACCCGATAACGCTTGATTAGAATTTGACTTTGTAATCAATGCTTTATATATTATATCCATTCATTATTCATATACTGTTATACTTTAATTTGGAGACATTTTATGAAATACGGAGCGCAGAACAACATCGTGGCCAAGGTGAAGACAATAAAAACCGGTGACGTCATGTCCCAGGTCAAGTTTGACGTTGTTACGGCAAATGAAATGAGCTCAGTCCTTACAACGGATTCGGTCAAAGCGCTTGATTTAAAACCC
>CAZZHU010000031.1:0-14006 GCA_964654045.1 uncultured Leptospirales bacterium | reverse complement strand
CAGTCCACCCTGAAGCCGATTTCTGTCATCGTCATCTTATTATAAAAGCCATACATGTGCTGCCGGTAAAGGAATAAGCAGCAAAGGCTGATCCTTCCAATTAAATTATCCCATAAGACGGTCTCAACCACTATTTCATTGCTACTTGGATAGCTTTTCGCCGTTATTGATGGCATCAGCCGTATCAAGGATCTCAACGATATCCCTGCCCTGATTGGTGATACAACCTACAATCATTCCGGCAAACGCCGGGAGTTGGGATTCATCGGAAATCAATTCAGGGTGGGTGCCGATCTCGACCTTCACATCCGGGAATCTTTCATTTATGATGGACTGATACCTGTTCTTGAAGGGACAGATATTATTCATGCAGGAGGATAAATGGATCGCTTCTGCCCCTGCCCGCACCAGACTGCGTACCCTTCGGAATATCTTTTCATGCGCCATCATCGTAGGACACCCCGAGCAGCTCAACAACCCCACGATCTCCACGCCGCCGGAATCCCGGTATTGTTCAAAAGTCCCGCTGCATTCCTTCGCCGCTTTTAAACAACAGGACGCGCAGCAGTTCAAATCCTGGTCGAAATTTGAACAATTAATGATCCCGATTTTCGTCGGTGCATTTTTTGCAGTCACGATGTTTTTAACCATGGTATGATCCTCCAAGCATTTTACAAGCTATTGCTGTTACTATAAAAACATTTTTTACCGGCACGTTTCAATAAGCGCTTCGATACGGGTCCTGATCTGGCCCGCATCACCATCAGAGTAATCGGTCACTATTTTTAGAAAAGGAAGCCCGTGCTTCTTCTGGACGTTCATGCCGACCTTGTATGACTCCACGTTGTATGAATGGCAGGCGTGAAGCACAACGTCGACAACGGCATCAGGCTTGAATCGTTCAATGACCTGGTCCATCTGTTCCAGTCTCCTGTCATTGGGCGTCATGCAGGAACAGGGTATCTTCATGTAGCGGGCGGCGATTGCTCGCAGGGGGTCGCCGGTGTTTTCCTCTATTTCTATAATAAAGTTCTTCATGCCGGAACATGCTTCAAGGGCGACGACAACGCCGCCGGAATCCTCAATAATAGAGAGGACCTTCGCGGAGTCACCGGCTATGGGACATCCGCTCACCATAACCCTCGGCGCATCCTTTTTTCCGTGGATATACCCGGCACGTTCCCTGCCATCGAGCTTTATGAGAACATTTTCGATGATCGGCTCCAGCTCCCCACCCGATGCCGACTGCGCCATAAACAGTATATCATACAGCTCCTTCCAGCCGATCAGGGGCGGCCGCCGGGCGGAATAATCGAATACCCGGTTCATGAGACGTGATTTTTTATTCGCATCTTTAATGGCCGCTTCGATTTTATCGTTATCCGTGGTTGTATTGAAATTCTTCTCGAGAAACTTCTGAAGCTTGCGTATCATCACGGTCCAGTTATCGACCGCTTCAGGCTCATCCGGGAGCTGGGGCAGATCCATGACAAACATCGGCCTTCTGTCCGCTATGAGCTCGAACATTTTCTTCTTCCCGTCACAGGTGGTCTCGGCAATGACCGCGTCGGATATGCCGAAAAACGGGCAGGCATCCTTGAGGATGAAGCCGTAGCTCGATTTAATGAGCGGGCACAGGTTGGCGGGAAGAACCGTTTCCGCCGCTTCTATGGTGGCATTGGAAAAAGCGCAGAGACCGGCGGGCACGATATCCATGGCCCGGATGAGCTCAACAGGAGCATAACCGCAATACATGCCGGCTATCTTTGCTCCCTTTTCCCGCTTCGCAAGTAAATACGCAAGGAGGCGCTTCGCCGGGGGCTGCCCGGTAAACTCGTCATTAATAAGTGGTTCATGTACATTGTTCATTTTTTCAGGTATCCTCAAATTTCCGGGCAGTTCTGATTGTATATACCCGGCCGGTATGCATCTAGACTGTTACATATTACCCAAAATAAACAGCCTGCCACCCCTGTCAATAATTAATATTTTAAATATTTCGCATTTATTTACTTGATTTATTGAGCGGTTATAATTACATATTCCCAATGAGTTTTGAGGGATCGTTCAGCGGCAGGACGGCGGGTTCTGGCCCCGCAAACCTAGGTTCGAGTCCTAGTCCCTCAGAAAAAATAAATGTTGATAGTAACCCTGGCCGGTAAAGGGGACCGGTGTCCCCCGCTGTCTGCAAAACAGTTGAGAAGGTTTACCTATCTGCCTGGTTCAACTCCGGGCCCGGCCTATTTTATTTTATAACATTGATACTATTATAAGGGATATTCAAAAAGGAATTCTTATAATTAATTAGCCCTTCTATCTGCAACAAGTCAAGGTGCCAGCCTTTATTATCATCCCGGATCCATTAATTAATTCTTGCTAAATCATTCCGCTCAATAGAATGTCCCTTATCTCACGGATAATTTAACAGAGGGGCTACTTTCACATGAAACATCAATGGAGAATTAAATCCATAACAGGAGAAACTGGAAAATTTCTCATAATACTATTATCACTATTTCTGGCCGCCCTGGTCATTTCAGAACCCTCATACTCGTTCCGTACTCCGCGGAAACATCTTTTCATCCAGGTCCACGCGGCCAATCCCTTAACGAACATATCATCGTCCGATCTGAAAAAAATCCTTTCCGGCGAGATAACGAATTTCAAAGAGATAGGCGGCAAAAACATACCGGTGCGGATATACACCGACAGCCCGATAGCTGCAAAACTGGGAAAGGCATATCCGGGTCTCCGGCCCAGGGTGCAATCCTTTGACAGGGAATCCCTGGCGTCAGAGCGGGGCTTTCTCGGCATTAGCGACCTTAGGGGTCTCAGGCCCTGCTTCAAGATCCTCTATATCGACAGAACCCTCCCCTGGGGAAAAATCAGCAACGATTATTCTCTGGAGGATACCGGGTCCTACCCCTTTGTCATGAACGGCGCCGTGGAATGGAACCCTGACGCGCACATCTCCATCGCGCAGACCGGTGTAACCGCCATGACCAGGGCTTTCATCCCGTCGGTGGAGAAATCGGGCGATCCCCTTTCACCCGTTAAATACACGAAGGCCATCACGTCCCGGACCGACCTGGCCATGACCTCCAACGAGGTCTCCTTCCTCGAGCCGTGCACCTGGCCGCTGAAAGACCGCATGCTCTTCTGCTCGCCCCTGCGCTACTTCAAGATCCTGGAGGAATCCGGCTTTGACGTTATCGAGCTCACCGGCAACCATAACAACGATTACGGGAGCCGTCACAATACCGAATCAATCGGGATGCTGAACCGCGCGGGAATGAAATATTTCGGAGGCGGGGAAAACAGGAGCGACGCCGAGAAAGTATTGTACATGACCGTGAAAGGATTCACCGTTGCATTCATCGGGTTCAACGAAGTCGGCCCGGAACCGGCTTTCGCCACGGACGCAAGGGCCGGCGCGGCGAGGCTGTCGAAGGAGCTCTTCACGCGCCTTATCAGGGAAGCAGTTTCAAAAGCGTCCGTCGTTTTCGTGACGGTCCAGTGGAGCAATGAAGACAACCCGGTTCCGCGCGAGATACAGAAGCGCTATTTTCACCTTGCGGCCGAGCTGGGGGCGACCATCATCGTCTCGTCATCGGCCCACCGGCCCATGGGCCTTGAATTCTACCGGGGCAGGTTCATATCCTACGGGCTGGGGAATTTTCTTTTCGACCAGATGCAGAGCACGAACCACCGCCGGGGCATGATCGCCCGGCACCACATATATGCCGGCCGGCATATTTCAACAGAACTTATCCCCTACCTCATCCATGACTACTCGCAGCCGCGCCTCCTTCGCGGGCGCGAAGCGAGGGAGCTCATCGAGGAAGTGTTCCGGTATAGTATCGGACCGGTGTTCCGATAAATTGCCCTGAACCGGGCATAGTACTTGACCGTGACACGGTCGGGTAAGGGATAGGGGGGCCTTTGCACGAAGGCCCCCCTATGAACCCCCCGCGTGGTCGCTCAGTTGGCGCGACCGCCTCCGGGTGAACTCGCCGATCCGGCTCCGCCGGAATCGGCTCAGACATCCACCCTTGTTAGGTATGTCCGCCTTCGGCGGACGTTTTGAGGGGTTGATTCTATGATAATATTTATAATCACTACAGAGATTATAAATATTAAGAAGGTAAGAAGTCCTTGTTGGCTTTCGCTCCGGAAGCCGCTTCCTGCGGCATCCTCGCGACGCCGCGCGTCCTGCGCGGCGACTGATTGGTAACATTTCCAAGCAGCCTCTCTTTAAGTTTACACTTACTCATAGCAACAAGGCACTCATAACATCCGCCCGAAGGGCGGATACTGATAGGCGATTGTTGTCTGAGCCCTCACAGAACGAAGCAAAGCGGAGTGAATGAGGGCGAGTTAAGCGCCCAGCCCGTCGCGGCGCTTGAGCGACCCGGAGGGGGGAGCGCGAAGGGGGGAGGCCGGGGAGGCCTTCACCCTCGCACAACCCCGCCCCGGTCCGGGGCGAGTTATCCTGCCCTGGGCCAGGGTAAATGGACTATTATTGTATTAGCGTTTTTTAGGAATTTTAATTGCGATCATAACGTTCGACTTCTCCGGCTCGAAGCCGTAGCCGAAATCGAAGGGAAGCGGCCCCCTGTTTTTCAGCTTCATGTCGGCATCAAGGTCCTTCTGGAAGCGGTTGGCGAAAATGGCAATGACCCGGTAGGTGCCGTAGAATGATATTTTCCAGTCCTTCGCGTCAAAATGTTTATAGGGTATGCCGCTGTCCTCCTGGAGGATAAACCTGCTCCCTGCCAGGAGATACGATCTCAGTATCCTGAAATTATCGTAACTCAGGAGATACGATGCTGATTTTAAAAAGGTGGCAAATCCTTTCCTTTTACTTAAAAATTCCGATACGCCCTTGAGCCTGGTAAGGGAGCCGTCGGAAAGGTCGACGCTGAAGAAGCGCGCCGTCTTGATCGGGGCTCCCATCCGTTTCCTGAAGGTGAACTCCACGCCGTCGGCGTTTTTGTCGCCCGGCCTCGGCTCCCCGCGCTGGATGTTCCCGGCGCGGTCGATATGGATCTTCTGGATGTCCAGTATCTGGTACTGGTAGCGCGCCAGGAAGAACATCATGACGCCGGTGATGTTGCTGAAAGAATCAGCCCTGAAGTCCGCCGCCATCTCGATGGTGCGGAAGAGGTTCAGCTGCAGTATGGTCCGGAGGGCGTTCTTGATCTTCCAGAGCTCGCCATAGATATTGGGCCCCTGGTAGCGGAGCGGATCGGGCACGTTCCCCGGCAGCTCAAGGCCTATCATAACGTATTCATCGGCCCCCGGGAAAAACGCCAGGGCGTTCAGGATATCGGGCCCGCTGAAGGGATACATGACCAGGCCGGAACCGTCATCCTTTACATGCTTCTTTCTCCATGCCTCGATATTGTTCAGGTTCTTCTTTTTGTAGTTGTCCCAGATACCATCAATAAACTGGCGGTAGGCCCGGTACCGGTTATCCCGGGTCAGCCTGTACAGCGGCGATTTCGGGCTGATATCGGTCCCGGCGAGAAAGGCCGCCGTTTCGTTCAGGTTCCGGGAATTCTTGTACAGGGAGCGTATCTTCGATTCGCTGAGATACCTCTGGTCCGCGCACGATACAAAAAGAAACGCGGCTCCCGCGATAATAATCAGCGCTGTTGGATTGATTCTCTTTATCATTTCTCATCCTCTTCTATATAATCCCCGCGGCCGGCGCCCATTTCATGCGCCGCACGCGCCGTAACCGACCCTCTCCTGGCCGCTCATACTCAGGAATTTTCGGATCAGAGTCAATACATAAGCTTTATGCTGCGCTTTTTATCATCACGCCGCTTCCCGCCGGGAATGTTCTCCGCGATTATTTTCGCACTTGTCCCGGACAGATACAGGCGCTTCACGGTCACGGGCCCCACCACCCCGAACCTGTTCATGATCCTGGCCCGCAGTATGTTCTCTCCCTGTTCGAGGTGCCACGAGAACCGGTCCCCCGAAACCTTCCAGTCACCCTTGTTAAACTTCACCAGGTATTCCATGAAATTGGGAGTGTAATTATTCCGGCCGAAGGCGTCAAGCTTCACCTCCACCGCTCTCCCGTAACCCCTTTTCCGCCTGCCGCCCTTGCTGGCAAACAGGACATCGACCCTGTTCAGGTCATAAAAAAGCGCCCGGGGCGAATATCCCCTGCTTTTCGAAAAGAACGTTTTAAACCTGTCCTTCCAGGATACCCTGGTTTTCATCACGTACATGGGGTCCCACGCGTTTGAACCGTTCGGATTGCAGCAGGAAAAAAAGTCGTTCCTGCCGAGTATGGCGATTTCATTGAAATAACCGAGCCAGCCGCGGTCCAGCGGTATCAGGCTCCATATTTTACTGTCATTCCGCCTGACCGGAAGGTCCCGCGCCGCGTAGCGACGGACGTTTTTCCCCGCCCCGAAAACATACACGATGTCCCGCCCGTTGTTTTTCAGCCACTCGTGCCGGATCTCATTAATCGACAGCGGAATCCCGCGCCGCTCGACATGGATGTTCCAGGTCACGTCGATATAAACCCATTTCCGGTGCTGGTTTGACCAGATGTCATTGCCGGCATGCTCATCCTGCGATCGCCTCTTCAGGATGACAAGCCGCGGGGTCCAGCCCATGCTGACGGCGGTCTGCAGAAAGGCCGTCGCCTTGGTTGTACAGATAAAGGCTTCCCCCCGGTTCGCCCTCCGGAGTATCCGGATCGAGTCTCGCAGCTCCGAATCGGCATAATTCAGGTCATAGGGGATACGGGTATAGACCCAGTTTTTAAGGAGGGCCATCTCTTCAAATTCAGCCAGGCCGGCGGATGCATGGGTGCTGAAATCGAACTCTTTCAGGAGCTGGTCGACCCGGGACTCCTCGGATGATTCGTGGTAGAACACGACCGGAAGAGACTGCATATCGGACGCCCCGGCCGGGCCCGGCACCCCATGGCCAAGAGACAGGGCGACGGCAAGGACGAACGCCGCGGGGATGATTGACATGACTCGCTTTTTCATCTAGGAGACTTTTTAAAACAGCGCGCGTATCTGTCATCAATTTTTTATTCCTTCAGGTCATGGACCCTTATCTGTATGGCCCCCGGCGCCACATCGGCCTGCCGGTTCCTGTCAACGCTGGACCACCGGCAGGCCCTGGCCCACTCGGTTTCCGTGAATACATTCGCGTAATCGATGGTGTCGAAATCGCCCTCCAGGGTGATGAAAAACCTGTTGGGGCGGCTGGCGAACTGCTCGCGGCCATGGCCGTAGTCCCTGCCGATGCCGATATCGATCCACCCGCTGCCCGGCAGGAACACCTGGTTCCACGTCATGCTGTAATCCGATTCCTTCTCCTTCGGGGCGCCGTCCAGGAGGAGCCCCCCGGCGGCCCTGGCCGGAATGCCCAGGTAGCGCGAGATCGCCGCGAACCCGACCGTCTGGCCGTAGGCGTCCCCCCTGCCGCGGAAGAGGTAATCGCTCGCCTTCGCCCACCGGTCGCCGTAGCCGGTGAAGCGTATGGCGCCGTTCACGTAATCCCTGATCGCCAGTATGCGCGCGAGGCCCGGCCCTCCGGTATCGATCCGCGTGCAGTGCGACTTGATGACATAGTTGGAAATATCGAAGACGCCGGTTTCGCCGAGAAATGATTTACGCACCTCGGCCGGGATATCGCCGGTATTCAGGATCCGGTCCCGTTCTATGGTGTAGGCCACAGCGGCGGTGATGATGTCGAATTTCATAACGGCCCTGACGCTCCCCGAGGCGCGCTCCCACCGCACCCGGGCCCACCGGTTCCCGAAGCGGTCGCTGGTTATTTCACGCGGCGGCGGTTCGATGGCCACGTTCCTGACATTCTGAAAACGGCGGTTCATCGGATAGGGAATCCAGAGATCCGCGTTGAAAAGATTCTGGTTTCTGCCGGTTACCGGGAAGGTTATCTCGATCCTCTGCACACGGGGAGCGGCAAGCACCATGTTGCCGTCCGCCATGACCGCCACGGGGGACACCAGGGCCCCTGCCCCCGCGGGACGCTTCTCCAGCAGATACAGGCGCTTCCCATCGCTGTTCATGGCGGCAACTTCATTGTTCACGAAAGACAGCTTTTTCTTCAGCTCGCCTTCGGGGTTAATTAGAAGGAGCCAGTGGTTTGAATAGGTGTCGAATTCATTGATCTGCGCGATTATTGAACCCTGGTAAAAGGCCACACCGCCGATAAGGCCCCGGTAGGCGCAGAGTTTCTTCAGGACGCGGCTCTGCCGGTTGAACATGTAGAGGACGGATTCATCGCCGGACCGCGCGCAGAATACCATGTTGTCGCCCGCGCAGGCAAGGCCCCGGATATCACCCTCCGGGAGGGCCCTGACGGCGATATCGCCCGCCCCCCTGCCGGAGAGGGTCAGCTTCCTGATAAAGTATTTTTCCGACCTGCTGATGATCCACAGGTTCTGGCCGTCGCAGGTAATGCCCTCGGCCTCCTGCCGCCCGATGCCCCAGATGGATTCTATCCTGCCAGAACCCTTCCTGATGGTGAAGATGGCGTCGGTGATGAGATTGAAATTCTTCACCAGGAGATAGACGTATTCACCCTGGACCGCGACATCACGGATATTGCCCGTTACCGGGCTGATCCGGAGAGTTCCCGTGTCGTTGTTGAACATCCGGCTGAGGCACAGCTCGCCGCACTCCTTCCACGCAAGAGCGGGATCGGGAGGTTTCGGCTTCTCCTTTTTTACAGCTGCGTAGCGGGTCCTGACGCGCCGTGGGCTGTACTTCTTTTTCGCCGGTTTGGCAGACAGGCCTGGTTCGAAAAGCAGGGATATCAGCACAAGCATGATTGCAATTACTCGGAGCCGGGCCATTATCTATCTCGGGATATAATTATTTGCAGCAGCCATAGCTGATGATATATCTGCTGTTTATTTAATTCGCTCAGATATGTTATCAGCGATGTAACAGTATAAGGAGACAGAAAAAGTTCAAGCATTTTATTCCCTGCGCGTTTCCTGATACGACAATTGTACCTGTGACCCGGGGGCGGGACGGCAACTAATGTTGCTTATTATTTTCAGGTTTATCTGTTTTTGAAAGATTGAGGCGATTTTTCGTTTTAAGGCGAGGGCCATAAGAGCCTTTCTCCTTTCGCTCCGGAAGCCGCGTCTGCTAACCACAGGATGTGGTTAATGCCGGCGGAGACAGGATGTCTAAAAAACCGCCGGCGTGCATCCTCGCGACGCGGCGCCTCCTGCGCCGGCAATGTGACGTTGCTGATGATATTCATGCGTTTATATTGTCATCCAACTCATCTTTTTTCATTACTTTGCAAAACATCCCGTTCAATGTGGCTAAAAACGAATTTTGCACATTATCAGATGAGATTTCCTGATCATTAAATTTTAAATTTTTCGTTGCGCAGCAATCGCTTACAACAATACATTCATATTCCAGGTCATAAGCCGCACGAACAGTGGCATCAATACACATGTGGGTCATCATTCCGGTTATTACAAGCCTGGATATGTCATTCGCTTTTAAGAAATCGTCAAGGTCGGTGTTCCGGAAAGAATTTGGATAATTTTTAACGATTATTTTCTCGCCGGCGATCGGCCGCACATTTTCATGAAACTCGACACCTGTCGTATCAGGCAGAAAAAATGTCGCTCCAGGTCTTATGGATATATGTTGAACATGAATAATTATCATGAACTGTTCCCTGAAACGCCACATTATGTTCTTTATCTGAATGCTGGCATTAAAACTATTGATCAATTCCATCTTGCCATTTGGAAAGTAGTCATTTTGCACATCAATAATCAATAATGCTGTTTTCATGTTATTTAACCCTTTCTTTTCTATAATGGAATTATTTTCTGTGTTTTCGAACAACATCTCAAGCATAGCCGAAACCCGCTAAGCACGCTGCCAGGAGCCTCGCCAGCAAGGCCCTATCACCCGACCATGCCGGCTATCCTGTTGAATATCTTATCGGGACTCCATGAGAAAGCTTGCCCCAGTATCATCCTTTTCACCCTTCTCAATTCGCTGAAACCCTCATTTTGAATGAATTTAATCCCGTCTGAATTTTCCGCCGGCAATACACATTTATTCTGTTTCATAAATCTTACTTTCATCAATTCAATTCCCGCTTCGCTATTTTCCGCTATTATCAAGCCCTCACCTAATTCCGGCAGATAACAACCTGAAATTTTATTGTTGTTCTTATAGATATAAGAATTTTTCAAATTGTTGCTTATTATACTCACCCTGTTTTCACCCGATATTTTTCTATCCAATCCAAGTATTGCTTCCATATCATCATTTGAAAAACGTACTATGTTGTTTGAAATTTTACTTATGATCGGCTCTTTTCTTTCATAAAACAGATACTCAGTTTGTTCAACGAATCCCGCCTTTTTGTATATGGGAAACCCGAACTCCGTCGCGATCAATGATATTGATGTAACGCCATTTCCTTTTAAAAATGCGCACAGATGATTTACAATAAAGGTCCCGATACCTTTATTGCGAAATTCAGGGTTGACGATGATGTGAGCCAGCCATGAGGTTTTACCGAATGATATACCGGCCCCAATCCCGACCATCTTGTCCGATATTACAACTTTTACTGGATGGCAAAACAGGCTATTGACATACAGTTTAAAGCTGGGAACTATATCCGGCCAACCTTCCGGCTGCAATTCATGGAGGTCCTTGATATCATTGATCGTTATTATCTCGATTACCATATAACATATCCTTCCTCAAACTCAATAAAACACGCCACAGACGGCGTCGAATTTTCTCATTAGCCATACACAATCGCGGCGCACGAGGCCCTGCGTCGCGAGGATGCCCCAGGAAGCGAAAGGGCTCCATAGCCCCGGGTTTAAACCCGGGGCTATGGAGCCCTTTCAAAATTCCCGCTTCGGTCCGGGGAAACAGATCATCATTGCCGGAACGGTTTAATAAAACTGACCGCTATCGCCGGCACGGCGATACTCATGTTCAAAAGTATCGTACCCCGTATCCCCAGGAGGGGCAGGAATACCATCACCGTGAGGAGCGCCCCCGCGATGGCGCCGAAATGGTCCATGGCGTCCAGCACCGATGCCGATACCAGGGGCGTACCGGCTCCCAGCAGCGCGAACAGGGCCGGAAACACCGCGCCGCAGAGAAATGAAAAAACGACAAGGAGAGGCCAGAACAGGAGATCGGACCCGGCCCAGGTGAAGGCCAGGATAATTCCGGCCGAAACAGCTACGCCAAGCATCACCAGGGGCAGCCTGACAGACCTCCACCGCGTGGCGGAGAAACCGCCGGCGGTCAACCCGAGCATGAAGATGGCGTTGATGAGGGATATGCGGTAATAGACGATGCCGTGCGAATTCTGGTACAGCACTATCATGACCAGCATGACCGATATGCTTATGAGGCCGGAGGAGTATATAATAATACCGGCCGCACAGTGCCGCGGTCCGTGTTTCCGCCTGATGTCCCACAGAACGGCCCCGGTAAGAATAAAAACGATCGCGAGGACCAGCGGGAATCCCCGGAACAGGCCCAGCAGGACCGAATTCTCCCTGAAGGCGGAAAGAACGATATTCTTCCAGTAGGCGCCGGGATGGAGGTCCCTGTTTTCATCGATGCGCTTCACCAGGGGCGCCATGACCCTCCCGAAATAATCCAGCTGCGACTTCTCGAAGAAGGCGCGCAGCTCCTCGGGGGAGAAGTTGTCGGTGATCTCCCTTTCAAAGCGCCCTTCCGCGACAGGCGGCTCCAGTCCATACCGCCGGATGAGGGCGCCGCCGTCCCCGGGGAGCACGCACTTCTCCGCCGCTCCTATGAGATATACAGTTTCGCCGGAGGTCCTCAGGTGGTCGGGAAATTCAGCGTCAAAGGCCCGGTACATCGAAGCGATGTAACTCCTCAGGTCAGCGGACATGTAATTGCTGAAGCCGTGCAGCGACGTTATGAAAATGCCTCCCGGGGCCAGGCGCTTTTTACAGAGGCCGTAAAACTCCCTGGTGTAGAACCGGTTGAGCATGATGTTCTCCGGCGGCGGAGCCAGGCTGATGATCATGTCGAAGCGCTCGCCGCTCTCCGCCAGGTGGTGCCGCAGGTCCTCGCGGACAACAGACAGCCCCGCGCCTTTCTCCTCGCGATAGAATTTTTTGCGGTACGGATACAGGGCGTCCCACAGCTCCGGGTCATGGTCGAAGTATTTCAGGCTGACCGGGCCGCACCGCAGCAGGTTGTGGAGGAGCGAACCGGGGCCCGAGCCCATGAGGAGGATTTTCCGGCGCTCCTGCCTCAGGGCATTGACGAGATGGAAAACGGCCCGCGACTCGTAGCGGTCCGGCAGGGTGTACATGAGGATGCCGTCGCCGTAGACGCTCACGGTTTCCCCGGACGTTTCGACCGCCACGGTCTGGTACCTGGTCCGCTGGTAATGGACCAGCTTTCCCGCGTGGGTTTTGTTCCACACCCCGGTGAAGATTCGCTCTTCTATCGTGCCCGAAAAAATCACCAGAGCCAGAGGCAGCAGGGCCAGAGGAAGCAGCCTTTTGTCCGAACGGATAATAATGATGCACAGGGAAATACAAAGGAGGCCGGAAGCCACGGCAAGGGGATTGGATATCGTGACAAGTATAAATGAAAATACCATTCCCCCGGCAAAAGAGCCAAGGGACTCAACGTAGAACACGGTACCACCGGCGCGCCCCTTCATCCCGGCCGACGCGAGTGAGACCAGGGGCGGGAAGAAATATCCGACAAAGAAACTGACCGGCGCGGTCAGGAGCAGGGCCAGCAGCAGTTCCGCAGAAAATGAATAGAAGGTCCCCACGGTGCGGGGAATCACGATCTGCACGGCATGGGCGCCGTACACCGAGGCGGCCATGGCCAGCGGCAGGGCAACGAGAGAAACGAGCACGCGCCGCTCCAGCGCCCGGCCATCCCCCGCCGGGTTGAACCGGGCCCCCAGGTAAATGCCCAGGAACCAGGAGGAAAAGATCATGCCGATGATGAGCTCGTTGCCGCGGCAGAGGGCCAAAAGCTCGCGGATGAGGATGACCTGCGCCATGGCCGCCGCCAGGCCCATGAAGAAGGCGGTCCCCAGGAGCGCGCGGCGGCCTTCGAGCTTCACGCCCAGACCCCGGGTATCCGTGTTTTACAGAAGGGACACGCGCCGCCCCTGATGCCGTTCTCCACGTGGTAAAAGCCGCTCCGCCGGATGATCATCTTCCCGCAGCTGTGGCACCAGGTGTTCTCCCACCGGTGGCCGTCAACGTTCCCGACATAGGGATAGCGTATTCCCTCGTCCTTCGCGATGATCCGGCACCGCTCCAGGGTGGAGACCGGCGTGGGCGGCAAATTCTGGATCTTGTACATGGCGTGGAAGCGCGTGAAGTGCATGGGCACGTCCCCCGAGAGGTTCTTCCGCACCCATGCCGTCATCTTCTTTATCTCCGCGGCTGAATCATTCAGCGTGGGTATAACCAGCACGACGATTTCCATCCATTTCCCGGTGCCGTGGACCGAAACAAGATTGTCCAGCACGGGCTTCAACCTGCCGCCGCAGACGGAGCTATAGAAGTTCTCGGTGAAGGCCTTCAGATCGATCTTGATGGCGTCCAGGCTGCGGGCCAGCATCCTTCCCGCCTCGGGCATGATATACCCGTTGGAAATAATCACGGGGCGTATTCCCTGCCGCCGTGCCACGGCCGACGAATCGAGGATATACTCGAATTGCACCGTGGGCTCGTTGTAGGTATAGGCTATCACCTTCGATCCGCTGGAACGGGCCAGGCGGGAGAGATCTTCTGGGTCTGTCCGCGACGCTTCAAGGTCCTCGGGGTTTGCCTGCGAGAGCTCCCAGTTCTGGCAAAACCTGCACTCCATGTTGCAGCCGACCGTGGCTATGGAATAGGACTGGCTTCCGGGATAAACGTGGAAGAACGGTTTCTTCTCTATGGGATCGAGATGGACGGCGGCGGCTCTGCCGTA
>CAZZHU010000030.1:22041-31330 GCA_964654045.1 uncultured Leptospirales bacterium | reverse complement strand
AGTACCGTCTCATATGGGACAATCTCCCCGTGTGGTACCGCACCAAGTGGCTCTCGGACACCTTCGCCGCGCACGAGGCATCCCTCGTCGCCGACACGTACACGTCGGCATGGAGCGGCGTCATCCACCTGCTCGATGAGAACAGGTTCCTCGAATCGATGGCCGTCGCGTACTCGAGCGTGTACATCAATATCTCCATCGACAGGATGTACGAGACGCTGAAAAAGATGCTCCTGAAGTACGATGCCGACGGCCTCGTGATGCATTCGAACAGGAGCTGCAAACCCTATTCCCTCGGCCAGTACGATCTGCAGAAGCGGGTCATGGACGAGCTGGGGATCCCGACGCTCATCATCGAGGCGGACATGGTCGACGAGCGGGCCTTCAGCGAAGCGCAGATCGGCACCCGCATCGAGGCCTTCATGGAGATATTACGAGGCAGGAAGGGGCGGTGATGTACGCGGCGGGAATCGATGTCGGCTCCATCTCCGCCAAGGCCGTTATCCTCTCGGATGAGGGGATGCTCGGCGAGCGGATGCTTTTTACCGGGTACAACGCGGGAAGGGCGGGGAAGTATGTGCTTTTTAACCGGCCATATTTGAATCGGTTATCGAAAATATCTTGACAAAAACCCTTCATGGAAATCTATGTACAGGAGTTCCATTGACGCCGTATGACATTCGAAAAACACAACTTCGGATATCTGCTCACCTTCATGCTGGTGGGCGCCATTTTAGGATCGGCGCTGGGGACGCTGGCGGCGGGTTTTGTTCCCGCCCTGTCGGTCATCCAGAAGAGCCTGACCGGCCCGATCGGGTTTAGCCTTGAGATCATCAGTTTCAGTATCAAGATAAACCTTTCATCGATCATAGGCCTCGTAATCGGGGTGCTCATATTCAGAAAGGTTTAGGCCGCACCCGCGGCTATCAAGCAGCTTCTCCCGGGAACGGGGGAGGCGAAGAAAAAATCGGCGCAGGCCGGTTGCCTCCTTCACCAGTGAAAAGGCAATAGTCAATAACGGCACACGAAGCGTTCGTTCCAGTGGACGGCGCTGCGTATATATTTTTCCACCAGGCACCGGCGCGTGCGCGCGGGCCGCTTGAGGAAAGCAATGAATCGGGGCTGTTCTTGTTTGCCCCCCAACCCCCCCGGAGGGGGGCTTTAACGGAAAGCGCGTTTGCGCCAGCTGTAGGCAAGTCCCCCTCGGGGGGATTTAGGGGGTGTTCAGGTAGGTTCCTGAAACTATCTTATGAATGAGAGGGGGTACTATCATTGTCAGTAGTATCGATGAAAGCATTATTGGAATCGGGTGTTCATTTCGGCCATCAGACCAGGCGCTGGAACCCCAAGATGTCGCAGTTCATTTTCACTGCGAGGAACGGAATTCATATCATTGACCTGCAGAAGACCATGCAGCGCATCAAGATTGCCTACGCCGCGATGAAGGACGTGTCGGAAAAGGGCGGCAAGATCCTTTTCGTGGGAACGAAGAAACAGGCCCAGGCCGCGATCGTGGAATACGCGAAGAAATGCGGCATGTTCTACGTGTCCGAGCGGTGGCTGGGAGGCCTTCTCACCAACTTCAAGACCGTCAGCAACTCCATCAGGCGTCTCAAGGACCTGGAAAAAATGAAGGAAACCGATGTCTGGGACGCCGAGACGAAAAAGGAACGGCTTGAGCTGAACCGTGAGCTTGAGAAAAAGGACAAGGTCCTTTCCGGCATCAAGGACATGACCAGGATGCCCGAGGCGCTCTTCATCATAGATCCGAAGCGGGAATCAATCGCGGTCCAGGAAGCGCGGAAGATGGGGATCAAGATCTTCGCGGTCGTCGACACCAACTGCAACCCTGACGAGATCGATTATCCGATACCGGGGAACGATGACGCCATACGGGCCATCGCGCTTTTCCTGGACGTGATGGCGAGGGCGGTCCTCGAAGGCCAGTCGGGCGGCATTACGGAAGAGGCCCTGGTTGAGGAAGGCGCCGAGGAAAGCGCCGAGGAAAGCGCCGGCGAAGCAGCGGCGGAGACCGAGGCGGCACCGGAAGGCGCGGCCCCGGCCGCGGGCACTACAACGTACGAGTATGACGAGGACGATGAGATGTACGAGCCGCGCAAATAGGCTCACGAGGCGCGCCGGATGACGGCGCGCTGAATATTGTGACGACGAAACAAGAAATTTTTTTTGAAGGAGAAGTACCGTGGCTGAGATAACAGGCGACATGATAAAAGCGCTGAGGGAAAAGACACAGGCCGGCATGCTTGACTGCAAGAAGGCCCTCGTCGAGACGAACGGCGACATGGACAAGGCAGTTGAGATGCTCAGGAAGAAAGGCCTGGCATCGGCGGACAAAAAGATGGGCCGCGAGGTGACCCAGGGGATCGTCGCGTCCTACGTGCACAGCAACAACAAGATCGGCGTGCTGCTGGAGCTTTTGACCGTCACCGATTTCGTCGCCCGGAACGAGGGCTTCGAGGGCCTTGCCAAGGACATATGCATGCAGATAGCGGCGGCCAATCCCCTCTACGTCAAGATAGAGGACGTGCCCGGGGATGTGATCGAGAAGGAGCGGGAGATATACCGCGAGCAGATGAAGGACTCCGGCAAGCCGGCGAACGTCATTGACAAGATCATAGACGGGAAGCTCAACAAGTTCTATGCAGACGTATGCCTTCTCGAGCAGGAGTTCATCAAGGATTCCGCGGTCAAGATAAAAGACCTGATCAAGCAGAAGATCGCCGTCTTCGGCGAGAATATAGAAGTAGGAAAGTTCACCCGTTACCAGATAGGCGGGTAGCATGGGGAATGCCAGTCCGACAACGGAACCGCGCTACCGGCGGGTGCTGCTGAAGCTGTCCGGCGAGGCCCTCGCCGGCGACGCGGAGAGCGGCATCAATCCGTCGATCCTCTCCGGCATCGCCGGAGAGATCCGGGATATCCAGCAGCTCGGTGTCGAGGTGGCGGTGGTTATCGGGGCGGGCAATTTCTTCAGGGGAAACATGGCCGAGAGCCTGGGCATCAAGCGGGTCACCGGCGACTACATGGGGATGCTCGCCACGGTCATGAATTCCCTGGCCCTGCAGAATGCCCTCGAGCGTATCGGCATCCAGGCGGTGGTGATGTCCCCCTTCTCCATGATGGAGATCGCCGAACCGTACATCATACGCGCGGCGCTGTCCCACCTGGACAACGGCCGCGCGGTCATAGCCGCCGGCGGTACCGGCCAGCCCTTCTTCACCACCGATACGGCGGCGAGTCTGCGTGCGGTGGAGCTGGAGGCGACGGTGCTGCTCAAGGCCACCAGGGTCGACGGCGTGTACACCGTCGATCCGGAAAAGGACAAAAACGCCCGGAAGATAGATTCCATTTCGTACATTGACGTGCTGAAGGGGCAGCTGCGGGTCATGGACTTCACGGCCGTCACCCTCTGCATGGAAAACAGGCTGCCGATCATCGTTTTTAACCTGTTCAACCGGGGCTCATTGAAGAAAATCGTTACCGGCGAAACGGTCGGAACTCTTATTTCCTGATGAGGAGGAAACCATGGTAGAAGATGTCATCACCGATGTGGAAGACCGGATGAAAAAAAGCATAGCGGCGCTGCAGAAGGATTTCGCCGCGATCAGGACCGGGAGGGCGAACCCTGCCATGTTCGACGGGATCAGGGTGAGCGTGTACGGCTCTGAAATGCCCCTGAACCAGGTGGCGACGGTGTCATGCCCGGAGCCGAAGCTGGTGGTCATACAGCCGTGGGACAAGGGGAACCTTTCAGAAGTTGAAAAGGCCATCCTGAAGTCGGACCTCTCCGTCAACCCGTCCAACGACGGGAACCTGATCCGCATCCAGATCCCGGACCTTACCGAGGAGCGTCGGAAGGAATACGTGAAGTACGCCAAGCAGAAGGCCGAGGAGTGCCGCGTCGCCATCCGCAATGTCCGCCGTGACGGTAATGACATGGTCAAGGAGCTGGAAAAGGAAAAGGAGATATCGGAAGACGACTCGAAGAACGCCCTTGCGCGGATCCAGAAGACCACCGATAAATACATTGACGAAATACAGAAGCTGACGGATAATAAGGAAAAAGAGATTCTTAATATATAATTCCGACTGTCCTTGACGACCCCCCCGGCCCCCTGAGGGGGGGAGGGGGGTCATAAGCCCGTACCCGATAATGTAATGAAAGACTACAGATCCCTCATAAACAAAAAGAAAGTGCCCTCCCATATCGCCATCATCATGGACGGCAACGGGAGGTGGGCGGAAAAAAAGTCGCTTCCCCGGTCGGAAGGGCACAAGCGCGGAGCCGAGATCATTGAGCCCGTCATGGACGCGGCCATCGACCTCGGCGTAAAGGCCATCTCGCTCTACGCCTTTTCCACCGAGAACTGGCGCCGGCCGCGGGCCGAGGTCCTGAGCCTCTGGAGGCTCCTCGATTACTTCTTCAAACAGAAAATCGGGATCCTCAAGGAAAAGGGAATACGGGTCAGGCATTCCGGCCTCAGCGACCGTCTTTCATCGGCTTCGATCAAAACCATACAGAACGCCATTCTCGAGACCAGAAACAACAACCGCCTCATACTGAACTTCTGCCTCAATTACGGCGGGCAGCAGGACATCGTCCATGCGGTCAACGGCTGGCTCGATGACCGGGCCCCCGGGAAACGGCTGACCGCGAAGGAAATAGAGAAACGCCTCTTCACGGCCGACATGCCCCGGGTGGACCTGATGATCCGCACCGGAGGCGAGTCCCGCATCAGCAATTTCCTGATCTGGCAGATCGCCTACGCGGAGCTCATGTTCATGGACGTGCTGTGGCCCGATTTCAAGCCCGCCCATTTATATAAAGCGGTATACGAATTCCAGCAACGAGTAAGGAGATTTGGCGGATTATGAGCGATGTAAAGAAGAATACCCTCATACGAGTCCTGAGCGCGGTGGTGGCGCTCCCCGTGTACGTGTTCACGATCGTCACGGACCTGGGGCAGGCGGTACCCATCCTGCTGTGCTCTCTCACCATCACGCTGGCGTGCCTGTACGAGTATTACTGCATCACGGAGCGGGGGGAGGAGGGACAGCCCTTCCTGAAGACCGGCATGGCCTTTGCCGTCGTCATCAACATTGCCATGTACCTCTTCGCCTACGGCAGGCTCTACGGGTATAGCCGGTACATCCCGGTCTTCGACGCCCGTGTCATCATGGGCGTCATGACGGTCTTCCTTTCGGTCATCCTGGCCCTGCAGCTTTTTACCAGGCCCCTGAAGGGCGCCGCCTATTCCCTGGGGGTGACCCTCTTCGGGCTGGTCTACATCGTGTTTTCCTTTTCGCACATCATTGTAATGAAGTCCCTGGTCAACGGCGTGTACTACATCGTCATCCTGAACATTGTGATCATGCTCAATGACTCCTTCGCGCTCTTCGGCGGCGTCCTCTTCGGCAGGCACAAGACCGGTTTCCCGGTATCGCCCAACAAGTCATGGGAAGGATATTTCTCGGGCCTTCTCTTCAGCGTCCTCGCCATGGTCATAACAAACCAGGTATTCATATCATTTTTCGACAGGAACCTCTTCGGCATGGTCGAGGCGGTCATCCTGGGCATCGCCCTTTCCATCGCGGGAAACCTGGGCGACCTGGTGGAATCGGCCATCAAGCGCGACGGCTCCGCCAAGGACTCCGGCTCCATCATCCCCGGCCACGGCGGCATGTGGGACGTCTTCGACGCGCTGATATTCTCCTACCCGCTCTTTTACTATTACCTGATCCTGAAGGGGGTTGCCTGATACACAGCCGGGCGTATGAGCAAGACTATTTCCATACTCGGTTCAACCGGCTCGATCGGCGAGACCACGCTGCGGGTCGTTCGCTTTTTAAAGGATGAGTTCCGCGTGCACGGCCTCGCCTGCGGGGGTAACCTTGCCCTCCTGGAGCGGCAGATCCATGAATTCAGCCCGGACGCGGTCGCCGTCGGCTCGCCGGAGGCCGCCGCTTCCGCCGGGTACCGGGAGCTCAGGAAGAAGTTCCCGGGCACCGAGTTCCTTGAAGGGGAGGAAGGGATCGCGGCCCTGGCCGGCCGGAGCGTTGACGTGCTGGTGTCGGCCATTGTCGGCGCGGCGGGCCTGAAGCCGACCCTGGCATCGCTGGGTTCGGCGAAGCGGCTCGCCCTGGCGAACAAGGAAACCCTGGTCATGGCCGGGGATATCGTAAAAAGGGAACTGGCGGCGTCCGGCGGGGAGATGATACCGGTGGACAGCGAGCACAGCGCCGTGTTCTCCCTCACCCGGGGACTCGCGGCGAAGGATATTGAGCGGGTCATACTCACCGCCTCGGGCGGGAGCCTGCGGGGGACCCCCGTGGAGGACCTGCGGCGGGTGACGCCGGAACAGGCCCTGGCGCATCCCACCTGGAACATGGGCAGCAAGATCACCATCGACTCGGCGACGCTCATGAACAAGGGGCTGGAGGTGATCGAGGCGCACCACCTTTTCGACCTGCCCTACGATACAATCGATGTGCTGATACATCCGGAAAGCGTGGTCCATTCCCTGGTGGAAACCGTGGACGGCGCGGTGTACGCCCACCTGGGCGTGACCGACATGGTGTTCCCGGTACTGAACGCCCTGACGTATCCCGGGAAGCGGGAAAATCCCTTCGGGAGGCTGAAACTCGAGGAAACCGGGAAGCTTACTTTTGCCGCCTGCGACCACGGGCGCTACCCGGCCCTTTCCCTCTGCTACGAGGCCGGAAGGCGCGGCGGGACGATGCCGTCCATCCTGAACGCCGCCAACGAGGTCGCTGTCGCCGCATTTCTCTCCGGAGTGATACGATTCACGGATATTGTCAGGATCGTGGCGAAAACCATGGAGAAGCAGAATGTTCTGGACAATCCCGGCCTGTCAGAGATTGTTGACGCAGACCGGGAGGCCCGTGGCAGGGCGTCAGGTTTTATTGATAAAATTTGTAACGAAAATCACTGAAATGCATCACTACTACTGAAATGCATCACTTACAATAGAAACAAGGGAGCTTTACAATGCAATATGTAATCTACGTCGCGGCCGGGATCATCCTCCTGGGCCTCTGTATCTTTGTCCACGAGCTCGGGCATCTCCTGGGCGGAAAAATGGTCGGCATCAAGGCAAAGACCTTTTCCATAGGCATGGGCAAGGGGATCATAAAAAAACAGATAGGCGACACCACGTACCAGATCGCGCCGATACCCTTCGGCGGTTTCTGCCAGTTTTACGGCGAGGACCCTTCAGAGGAGCGGACGGGGCAGGGCTTCGAATTCCTGTCGGCACACCCCCTGAGGAGAATTGTAACCGTTGCCATGGGGCCTCTCTTCAACCTCTTCTTCGGCATCATCATTTTCTTCATCATGAACATGGTGGGATACTCGAAGGACACCAACCAGGTCTATATCCCGGAACAGATGCAGTCGGGGAAGAACGCCTCGGTGGCCTACGCGTCGGGGATCAGGAGCAACGACTGGATCGTGAAGATCGGCGATGAGGAGATCCACAGCTTTGCCGACATATCGGCAACGGTCATGTTCAGCGAGGGGAAGAAGTTCAACGTCACGGTGAAGCGCGACGGCAAAGAGCTGGTCCTGCCGGTAACCCCGAGGAAGAACGAGGGGAGCGGACGCTACGAGATCGGCGTGATGCCCCACGGATCGCGCATCCTGGTGGTTGAGCTGGTGGAGGGCGGCGCGGCCCAGGCCGCGGGCCTGCGGGAGATGGACGAGATCGTTTCCATGGACGGGAAGCCGGTGCCGAGCGAGGCGGAATTCACGAAGTACGTCAACAGCCATGCTGACAGGAAGATACGCTTCAGGATATCGCGGAAAGGGAAGGTCTTTGACAAGGAGATCGTTCCGCGTCTCAACGATGTCGTGCGGTTCCGGCCGGTCGACAGCGAGGGAAAGAACGGCGAGACCATTTCCATCATGAAGTCGAAAAATCTTCAGGGTTACCTTGACAAGGGCTCCATCCTGATCAATGGCCGGAAGATCATAAGCTACGAGGGCCTGATCGGCACGGTAAGGGAGAACGAGGGGAAAACCATATCCTTCCAGATAGATAAGGATCAATACAGGGGAACCGCCGAGACCGACAGGGTCGGCCTGATCGGCATATTCCAGGCCGTGGCGCCGGACCAGGTCCAGGTCCGGTACGGCTTCGGCCAGGCCCTGGCGCAGTCCTTTGTCGAGCCCTACAAGTGGATCGTGCTGAACCTGAAGGGACTCGGCATGCTCTTCACCGGCAGGATGAACGTGCGGGAAAACCTCTCCGGACCCATCAGGATCGTGCAGATCGCCGGCCAGGTGGCGTACTACAAGGGGGTCCCCGATTTCATCCTTCTCATGGCGAAGATATCCATTATACTCATGGTGATGAACCTGCTCCCCATACCCGTGGTGGACGGGAGCCATCTCATATTCTTCACCATCGAGATGATCAGGAGAAAGCCGCTGAGCCAGAAGGTGATGGAGCGGATCCAGACCGTGGGGATCGTCATCCTGACGCTGATCATGGGCTTTGCCATCTTCAACGACATATCGATGCTGCCCTTCATACAGAATTTCTTCAAGTAGTGTTATTATACCCTCACCCCCTGGCCCCCTCTCCATAAAATGGAGAGGGGGGAATACGAAATAAATACTTACAACTGAAGCCCTCTCCTTACTAAGGAGAGGGCGCGCAGAGCGTGGGTGAGGATAAATAGGGGGATGGGGGGTGAGGGTATAAATAAGCTCGTACTCCGGGTGCGGGTGAGGTCATTAAAGTATCGACAGCACATTTTTTTCCGTGATATATCTGCGTAACCTGTTATTCCACGTCAATAACAACAAGGGTTATGTCGTCCTGCGGCTCGTCGCCGGGCGGAATGAAGCCCTTTATCTCCGTGATCACCCTGTCGGCGAAGTCCTCAGGGCCCATCTCCATCGTGTCGTGTATGAGGCGGTAAAACAGCTTCTCGCCGAATAGTTCGCCGGCCGCGCTGGCGGCTTCGATAATCCCGTCGGTGAAGATAACGACGCGGTCCCCGCGGGCGAGGGCGCGTGATTCCGTCCTGTATGCGGCGTCCGGTTCCATCCCCAGCAGGATCCCTTTCGGCTTCATCTCGCTGATCAGGCGCCCCGCCCTGCTGATATGGAGCGCCGGGAGGTGCCCGGCGGAGGCGTGGCGAAGGGTCATGCGCCCGCGGTCGACCATGAGGTATCCCGCCGTTATGTAGTTGTTGTTGATCTTGTCATGGAACATCGCGTTAAGATTTTTCATCAGCAGGT
>CAZZHU010000030.1:0-22031 GCA_964654045.1 uncultured Leptospirales bacterium | reverse complement strand
AAGGCGACCTTCAGCATGGAGGCGATGAGGGACGCGGGGATGCCGTGACCGGTGACGTCGGCGACCAGGACTCCCAGGCCGCCGCCGTCCGGCGTGACCTGGAAGTCGTAAAAATCCCCGCCCACGGCCCCCATGGGCAGGTACCGCGCGGTGACCGTCAGCCCCGGGACGCGGGGCATGCGCTCGGGAAGGATTGATTGCTGTATCTGCCGTGCGATGCGCAGTTCCTGCTGGATCGCTATCAGCTCGCTGCGCTCCTTCATGGAGCGCAGCGCCTCCTGGTACAGCTTGACAAACCGGTCGCCCAGGGCGCCCGCGATGGCCAGGACGAAGGCGAAAAAACCGTAGTGGCCCACCCACGGTATTGAAACGTCAAACAGGCCGGTGAGTATGTCGGCGGCTATTGCCGCGGCGACGATCACGAAGCCGGCTAGCATGAAACGCGCGTCGCTTCTTTTCCTGAAGGTGAAGAGGTACCACGAACAATAGATTACTGTCGCGATATAGAGCCAGTAGACGAAATAATCTGAAAGATAAAAATACATGACGGCGTCCGGATAGTTCAGCGACAGGTATACAAGGCCCCCGGCGATCATCATGTCGATGGCGGCCGACACGCGGTTAAAGAATTTTTCTTCGAAATAATATATCAGGAAATGGATGAAGAGGCCCGGCAGCAGCAGCTCGATGCAGTATTCCGAAAATTTTAAAACGGCAAAGTCATCGAAAATGAAGTACCTGGTCTGGCTCCGGAAAAAGGTGACGAGACCCACGGCGACGGTAAAAAGGGTGAAGAAGAGATTCTCGTACGTCCGCGGCCGCTTGTAAAACAGGAACGCGTGGTAGATCCCGACGATGAGGTAGAGTGCGCTCAGTATGATGATGATGTTCCCGGCCAGGTGGAAGCCGTCGACGAGGGAGCGGTACGATCCGATGCGCTGCTTCCCCATATAGATGCCCGCGGTATCATAATCCATGCTGTGCACGCGCACGGCCACTACGTTGTCCCTTCCCGGCCGGACAATGTCGGGGGGGATCGGGTAAATCCGGGTGCGGTCATAGGAATGCTCTCCCGCGCCGTAGCCGCGGTCCCCGGGAAAAAACCCGGTCCTGCCGATGAGCCGGCCGTTGCAGAAAACCTCGTCGGCGTCATCGATCCAGCCGAGCTCGATCCCGCAAACCTCGGCGCCCGGCATCGCCGGCATCGTTACATGGAGCCGGTACCAGGCGTATCCATGGTGCCGTTTGCCCGGGGGGAGCCGGAACCAGTTGAGGGGAACCTGTATGGTTTCCCAGCCGGTCTCGTCAAGGCCGGCAAGCCGGTACGAGGGATCGTCACCGCGCCTGAAGAGCCACGTTCCCTCCAGGCTTGATGCCCTGATGACGCCGCTCCCGTCGGCGGTCCACCGCCCGATGGTGACATGGCCGCCGGCAGCGGGATCCGCCGGTTTCCCCGGGACGCACCCTGCCGCGGCAGTGCCGATGACCGCGGCGATGATCATCGCACGGATGAAATGCGGGATCCGGACGCGCCGGGACCTGATTTGACAGGGAGGAATGTACATTTCGGTTCATTGCCCCATGCAGTATGCTTTATCATCCGTGTCGGATGCAAGGACGTGACAGGATTGACGTATCATAAAGCATCAGGTTCCATTTTTGTCCTGTCAAGACTTTTAACATGGTGACGGCGGCGGTCATCGGCGCCAGACGCGGGCCCGCATGCGGGGAATTGGCGCCAAAGGAGATTGATAAAAAAGCCTCTCCCGTTTTAGCGGGAGAGGCCTGTGGGGTTCGGCATAATTGAATGGATATGGGCGGACGGTGCCGGATGGATGCCGCCGGTTATTTCACCGTCGCCTTGAGGGCGATTTCTTTATAGCTTTTGCTGAAGGAGAATTTCGGGACCTTGGTCGCTTTTTTTGCCGCTATCTTGATCTCCTCGCCGGTGAGGGGGTTCCTCCCCATGCGCTCTTTCGTGGCCGGCCGCACCTTGATGAAGAGCTTGCCGAATTTGCCGACCGGCACCCTCCAGCCCTTGACGACGCCTGCGTTGATGACATCGAACACGTCCTCGATAATTTCCTGCGCCTTTGCCCGCGGCACGGCGTGTTTCTCAGCGATATATTTAGCGATTGTCTGCGCTGTGTATTTTTCCGGATAGCTTACTTTTGTTTTGGCGGCTTCTCTGGCCGCTGGTTTTTTTGCGTTTTTGTCTGATTTTATAGCCATCATCTCTCCTTGTGGGTATTGTGTTATTTTTGTCAATCTTGGAATAGTCGATTATTAAAGCGGGTCCCCCGGGATAACAACCTCAAGTACATGCTCTATCCATTTTATCCGGAGTCGCGGTGTGACCTGTTCTCCGGATGCTCTTCGGCCTTGCTTACGTCGAAAAATTCCTTTGATTGAAAATGATATCCGCCATCATTTTATATTTAACAACAGGGTTGTTTTGCTATTACGTCAAGCATTTTTATATTAAGGGCCTTTGCCTGCGCGCCCCGGCGATGCAAACAGCGTAGATTTTCTTGACGGAAAGGCCGGGGCGGAGTATACTTGTGATGCGGGTTTATGCCGCTGCAGAAAGAGACGACCAATGGGATATATAAAAAAAATTCGTTTATTGAAGTGCACGGCATGGCTGGCCGCCGGTGCCTCACTGTTTTTTCCCGGCTGCTTTGATATGGACAATAAAAGCAAGCAGGCGGCAGCGGTGATGTCCGGGTATTCCGCGAACATACCGGGCGATCTGTCCCTGATACCGGCGGCGGCGATTATCAACGCGAAGAGCAGGCTCCATATCGCCTACGGCCACACATCTCACGGCAGCCAATTGATTACCGGCATGGACGCCATAGCCCGGTATAAAGGAGACCTCTATGCCTTCAATAACGGCGGCACCGGCGGGGTGCTTGACCTGAGAGATACGCCTTTTTCCGGCGCTTCCGACCTGGGCAATCCGGACAGAACCGCGTGGGATGCTGCGACAAGGACCTATCTGGATGCTCACGCTGATATCAACGTTGTCATCTGGTCCTGGTGCGGCCAGGTTTCATCCGCGACGGAGGCTGATATTACCAACTACCTCACCCGAATGAGCGACCTCGAAGATGCCTATCGCGGCGTGACCTTCGTGTACATGACCGGCCATACCGATGGCGGTGGACTGGGCGGCAACCTCCACATTCGGAATGAACAGATACGGAATTTCTGCGCCGCACACGGCAGGGTACTCTTTGATTTTGAGAGGATTGAGAGCTATGATCCGGGCGGCAATTATTTCGGCGACCGGCTGGTAACCGATGGGTGCGGATACGACCTGAATGGGGATGGAACGACCGGCGACGGCAACTGGGCGGATGACTGGGTATGGTCGCATCCCTCGGGCGAGCCGGCCCGTATCGCGGCACTCATATGCAGTGGTTGCTGCGCCCATTCCCGTCCCCTGAACTGCGCCATGAAAGGCGTCGCGGCGTGGTCTCTCTGGGCGAGGATAGCGGAACATTATTGATATGGCCGGCGCCCGTGGCGCAGGCGGACCATGACGGCCCCCTTTTTATTAATTAACTTGATTAAAACCGGGTTATATTCATTAGTGTCATTAATTGTTAATTATTATTTATGTTACGGAGTAGGTGCTTCCTTTTCATCCAGCTCTTAATGGCATGTAGTGTTAACAAAATATTGTATAAGGGAGAATTGGATGCAGGGAAGAACACTCTATATCGGGAACCTCAGCCTCACGCTGCGCAAAGAGAAATTACAGGAATTGTTTTCAGGACACGGCACTGTTCTCGAGGTGAAAATTGTCGGGGACAACGCCTTCGGGTTCATTGAAATGTCCACCACCGAAGAGGCGGAAAACGCGAAGAAATCCCTGAATGGATACGACCTGGAAGGACAGACGTTAAAGGTCGATGAGGCCCGTCCGAAAAACTACAAGAAATTCGGCGGACCCCGAAGATAATCTTTCTCTCCCCGCCGGCGTCTATACCCGGAACCGCCCCGGCCGTTCCCCGGTATCGCTGATGTCGAACTCGCTGACGAATCCAGGCTCCAGTCTCATTTCCAGCGGCATGCCCTCATTGGAGTTGTAGAGATATTTGTACGCGGCAACCGATTCCCGGTCGCCGGCCATGATGCGGGGGCCGGCGCCTGGAACGAATCCCTGCGCCTGCCGGCCGGGACGCTCCGCTCCCCGGTCCGCGTTCTTTCCTGCGGATGCGCCATGGCCCGGCCCGGATGCTTCATCCTTATTTAAGAAATTCTTGAAAAAAATATGTCCGTCGCTTTCCCGGATCTGATGGAAGGTGTTATATTGTAAGGGAACCTTGAAATATCAGATTTTTCGAGGTGCCCATAAGCATACCGAATAGGAGAATAGCTGTTGATGAAGAAATTGTTTATTGCATGTGTCGCCGGTTCCCTCCTGCTCCCTGCCGCCTGTTCGAAAAGCAAACCGGATGATCCAGGGCAGCTGCTCGCCTATGGCGTCATTTACCTTTCATCCATCTGGCAGAGGGTCACCGTGGCCGATGTCGATCCCAATTTTACCTATAACGGACTCGCGCCCGGCTGCGCCTGCCCGCCGTCCCTCGAAGCCACCACAGGGAAAACGACAGCCTATAATCCGGAATTCGCCTTCTTCGTCAAGCGGGGGTCGGTCAACAATCTCCTGATATTCTTCATGGGCGGCGGCGCCTGCTGGGACATCACCAACTGCGCCTACAACCACACCTACAGCGGCCAGCTCATCGAATCGAATCTGCTCCTGGGCCTGGGAACCACCGGGTTCCTGTCAGGACAGGGCGTGGGCGGCATCGTGGACACGTCAAATCCCGACAATCCCTTCAGGGACTGGACTATCGTGTGGGTCCCCTACTGCACGGCGGATTTGGGCATGGGACAGAGGGATAACCTTTATCCTGAGGATTACGGAACGGCGTATCCAGGTGGCGTGACGATACGCCACCGCGGAAGGGTGAACGTGGAACTTGTTTTACAATGGCTGCAGAATAATATAACAACCCCGCCGGATAAGCTCTTTGTCACCGGCTCCAGCGCAGGAAGCTATAGCGCGGTGTTGAGTTTCCCGTTGATCAGGGATGTATTCCCACCTTCATCGACAAAAGCATATGTGCTGGGTGATGCCGGAGAGGGAGTTACAGGAACAGATAATAATGGGAAAAAATTTATGGAAATTGTTGAAGGCATATGGGGTCTTAAGTTGCCGGCAACGGTTTTTGGAGGTGATCCGTTATCGTTATACGACTACGAGTACAAAAAATTAGTTCAAAAAATTGTCGATAGTTATCCTGACGACAAATTTGCACAGTATACAACCAAGTGGGACAAGACCCAGATTTGGTTTTACGATATTCAGAAAGGCAATAATATCCACCTCCCCGGGACCTGGGGCGCCGAAGAGGATGCCGCTGCCGATCCCACTTCGCTAATTGCCATAGAATGGAATGGCCTCATGAAACCTCCGGGTGGTGTAATAGTTATAAGTGCCACCAATTCAAATTACTGGTACTACATCGGACCTGGTACGCACCACACCATAATGGTGACATCGACATTTTATACGGAAGAATCGGCAGGGACTTACTTTTTTGACTGGGTTACCGCTTTTGTGAATGATGAAGCCATGTCAGACATTGTGTGTAGTGATCCCACAGTGTGCGATGAACCGTAATGTAGCATTGTTTTAATGATAGCAGTCAGTCCATCTGCGGGAGGTTCATTCTCCCGCTTTTTTTATACCCGCGTCACGGATGACGCGGGAGGCGTACCCTCACCCCCCGTTCCCCCTCTCCACTGTTCGTCCTCACCCCCTAACCCCCTCTCCATAAAATGGAGAGGGTGCGCGGAGCGCGGGTGAGGGAATTTTACTCATATTTACTCTTTTCCAGGTTCTTGAGCCGTGTCTTCTCGGCGAAGTTCTGCAGCGACAGCAAATGCCGGTCCGCGCGGTAGAGGATGGCGAAGCCGGCAAGGAAGGCGCAGTTGCGCACGATGAGCCAGGGGCTCACGTTCTCGGAAAAGCCGAGGCCCAGCAGGCGCGGCTGGAAGCAGCCGCATTCGAAGCTGCGTCCCCGGAACACGTTGACCGATATGAACACGATGAAGGCCGCCATGAGGAGCACGGCGACGGCCGCCGAGGCGCGCACCTTGAGGCCGATGAGGAGGGCCAGGCCCAGCACCAGCTCCAGCGCGGGAACGAGGGACGCCGCGTAGGGCACGAGCAACGCCGGGAGGATGTCGTACCGCGCCACGATCTGCCCGAAGGAGGCGGGATCGACCATCTTGACGGAGCCGGACAGGACCAGCATGGCCCCCAGGGCCACCCGGATCAATACCGTGAACCTGTTGCCGTACAGGATGCTGCTGACGGCCTTCCTTATACCGCTTTCATTTCCCATTCCGTTTACCCCGCTCCACCGGATATCCCTTCGATTCCCACTCGGGGAGGCCCTGCTCGATTATGTAGATCGTCCTCCCGTATCCGCGCTTACGGATCGTTTCGGCCAGCATGGCCGAGGCCCCGCAGGCCGGGCCGTCGCAGTAGATGACCAGCTCCGCCGGCTTTTCGAAAATGGCGGGATCCATGCCGGATTTACCGGCCGCCGCGTCCAGCGCGGGGAGATTGACCGCCCCTGCCACGCGGGCGGCGTCGTATTCCTCTTTCTCGCGGGCGTCGACAAAGACCGCCTCCGCGTCATGCTTGATCTTCGCCTCTTCGGATGATATGAACACGGTCTTCCGGGCCTCGAGGTCCGGCCTGCTCACCAGCGTAAAGCCGCGCGGATGGAACAGGTTAACCGCGATGCCGATGCAGCCGGCGGCGGCCAGCAGCGCGAACATGTCTTTTACAAGACGGCGGGTTATGCGTTTCCTGCTAGCTGACATGGTCCTCCATGTATCTCTTGAATGCGTCCGTGTTTATTTTATCGTAGACTTTCTTGTTTATGAACAGATCGACAAGGTCCCGGTCGAGGACCCACTTTTCCGCCTCTTCCCTGAGTATCCCCAGGACCCGGTCCCGGGGCAGGGCCTTCTTGTAGGGGCGGTCGTGGGCCACGAGGGCGTCGTAGATGTCGGCGATGGCCATGATGCGCGACTGGAGGAGGGTGCTCTCGCGGCCGGAGAGTCCGTCGGGATAGCCGGTGCCGTCAAGCTTCTCATGGTGCCGCAGGGCGATCTCCGGGATGTTCCGGTACTCGGGCGGCCAGGGGATCTTGCTTACGAAAGAATAGGTGTGGAGCACGTGGCTTTCTATCTCCTTCCGCTCCATCTCGTTCAGGCTGCCCCGCCGTATGGAAAGGTTCAGTATGTCAAAGGGGGATATGACCAGGAGCTTGTCGCCGCCCACGTTGATGCACTCGATCGCGTCGATCTCGAAGGAGATGCGCTCCAGCGTCTCCTCCGGGTTTTCCTCGACAACGGCGGGCTCGTTCATTTCGCACAGCTTCTCCTTTATCGCCACGATCCGTTCAAGCTTGTAGTTTTTTTCTTTTGTCAGTTCCTCGATGGCGGCGGCGGAATTCTCGTTCTTGCCCATTACTTTCAGCAGCTCCGATTCACGGGAGGAATACTGCAGCTCCAGGAAACGGTACAGGTAATTGAGGCGCAGGCAGAGGTTGTCGAAGTCCTTGGGGTAGAGCTTTTTCTCCTTCCTGAAGACCGAGAGGTCGATGTAGACCTTGCCGAAATCGTGCAGCAGCGCCGCCAGCTCGAGCTCCTTGATCTGGACCTCGGTGAAGTGGTGGTCCTTGAGGTACCCCTCGTCCACCTCGTTCACCGCGCGGGCCATGGCGGTGCAGATGTCCGCTACCCGGAACGAGTGGCCCGACGTGGCCGGGTCCCGGGACTCAATGGCCGAAACCGACGCCTTGACGAACTCCTCGAACTGGTTCTGGATCTGCATGATCATGCGGTTGTTCTCGATGGCTATGGCCGCCTGTCCCGCCACCGCCTCCAGGAGGCTGTCGTACTTTCTGTTGAACACGATCACGTCGCGGTCGAAGTCTTCAGGGGTCTCCAGCTTGATGGTGAAGGCCTCGTATTCGCCTTCGCTGACCTTGTCGGGGTTTTCCTTGCAGTTGATGAGCTGTATCACGCCGATGATCTCGTCCACGTGGTTCTTCATCGGCACCACCAGCATGGAACGGCTCCGGTAATTGTTTTTTTTGTCAAAGGACGGGTTGAAGGAGTAGGGCGCGTCCGGCTGCAGGTTGTACGCGTCCGCTATGTTCAGGACCTCGGCGGTGACCGCCACATAGCCGGAGATGGACTTCTTGTCCATGGGCAGGACCATCTCCTCCAGGGGGATGTCGCGGGAAAAGGTGTGGGAGTATTTGAAGCGCAGGCGCTTCTTCCCCTCCTCGTCCTCCTCCACCAGGAAAATACTGCCCGCGTCGGCACCGGTTATGCGCTTGCTGAGAAAGAGGAACAGCCGCAGCAGTTTCTCCTGGTCTTTTTCGGTCGACAGGGCGCGGCCCATGTCGATCAGGTCCTCCTGGTCTTTCTTGGTGTCGACCAGCCTGGACAGATAGGTCTCCTGGAGGGAGCGGTTGACGTACAGCTCGTTCAATATGGCGAAAGTTTTTCGCACCAGGAAGGAGAATTCGAACCCGGAAACGGGTTTCTGGCGGAACTCCGATATTTCCCTCAGGTTTTCGAAATGCAGGTCCTTCACGGCTTCTTCAGGACCGAAGATGATGAACTGGTAGGTGATTTCCGTGAAGGGGAGGACGCTCAGCAGCTTGTTGAGTTCCACGTACTCGTCATACTGGAGGAAAATGACGGCCAGTATGTGGGTGCCGCTCTCACCGTCGATCAGCGCCTGGATTTCCCGGCCGATGTCCGAAGACTCTATGATCGCGTGGTCCTCTTCCGGCGGGACCGTCAGGAACGGCCGGGCCTTGCTGGAAATCAGCACGATGCTTTTATTTCTTACCAGAAGAAAATCCATTGATGAATACCCTTTGATGTGCCATCATGATGAACTCTTTTTGAGAACAAGTCAATGATAATTTTTCAGGATGAAATTCCGCCTCCGCGGGCGGATTGTTCCTTCGCTCCATGAACAGGAGCATTATGTCGTAAAGAGCCGGTGAACCGCGGCGCGGCCGCGCTGATCTGAATAATACTTGACATGTTCAATTTTCTTGTAGACGAATTATTTTCATCGGCATATCTGTCACATGAATTGATCGATACCGCACGGCCAGGAACGTATCCACATGGGTGATGCCATCAGAATAAACATACACAGGACGCTCGAGGAGATCGGTGAAGCGGTAATGGCGTCGCTGGCGTACCGGCGCTATTCCCCCGACCACCTGGAGCAGGTCATGCATGCCATTGACGACCTGATGACGAATCCCTCCAACCGCAAGGAGTGCGAGAATCATCTGAGGTCATCGGGGAGCAATTATGTCCTGTTCTTCATCTCCAATATCCTGTATAACCTGAAGCAGCGCGGACAGCTGGTCCTCACGGACGACGTGATGAAATGGCTGGGAAGCGTGTGGAAGAACTTTCTCAAGCGCAACAAGGCCTACCAGGATATGTTTCCCGGGTTCGACGAATACCGGGTCATGATGCGCAAGTATTACCCCGGCGGCGGCACCTTTGTCAGCCAGATCGACAACGTGAACCTCGTCAAGGACGACTTCGTCATCGATTCTGATTCGGAGGAGAGCCCCATCCGGAAGCTGGAGCGGTTTTACCAGGCGGCGTGGGATATCCTGAGCGCCATGAAACCGAGCTACTTTTTTCTGCTTGATTACCATTACGAGAAAAAGATGAGCACCGGCATCGACACGAAGGAGGCGGTGACCCTGGAGGCCGGCGGACTTATGAAATTCGGCCAGTTGAATTACACCTACATCGATATCGCCGTTCTCATCTGCCAGTCACTGGGGATACTGGAGGCGTCGTACCTGATCCTCAAAAAGAAAAAGTCGCAGCGGCGCCTCGTAAACGTAAACGGCAAGCAGAAGTTCCTCACGACGCCGGAGATATACAACCTGTATCTCGAAAAATTCAACGCCATGAAGAAGGAGCTGACGAACCTCAACAAGTAGGTCCGCGACCCGCCTCTCACCATGACCGCCTATAAAGAAAAAGACATCATCACCATCCTCGGGAACATCCCCGTATTCCAGGGGTTGACCGAGGCGGATTACACTGAAATCACGCCCCTCCTGAAGCTTGAGAAATATCCCTCCGGGGCCCGCATCATCAAGGAGGGAAGCCGCGGCGACTCGATGTGCATCATAATCAGGGGGGCGGTAAAAATAACCAAGACGGGAGAGGCCGGCGAGGAGATATTGCTGCAAACCCTCTACGCGGGGTCCTTTTTCGGGGAATTCTCCCTGGTGGACAGCATGCCCCGCTCAGCCAATGTCGTCAGCGCGGATGAGACCGAGCTGTTTCGGCTCGAGAAAAAGGATTTCGACGCCCTGCTGGCGAGGAACAGCGCCATATCCGCCGCGTTTTACCGGAACTGCCTGGGGGAGACTTTCTCCCGTTTCAGGAACATCATTGCCAGCTTCGCCTTCTCGCAGAACAGCCTCCGGCAGAAGTCGACCGAGCTGGAGGAGCTGGACCGCGACCTCTCCCTGGCCAGGCAGGTACAGAGCTATTTCATCAACCGGGAGCTCCTGGACCACGAGCACTCGTTCCTGCCGGGCGTGCGCCATTCCTACCTGTACAAGCCGTGCATCGCCATCGGCGGTGATTTCCTGAATGTGACGGAGCTCCGGCCCGGCCTGGCCGGCATCATCATCGCCGACGTCATGGGCCACGGCATCACCTCCGCTCTCGGCACCGGCGTGCTGAAGAGCGCCTATTCCATCGCGGTGAGGGAACTGGGACAGAAGCCGACGCAGCTCATGAAATATCTCAGCCGTCATTTCCTGAAAGTCATACCGGAGCTGTACGCCACCTGCTACTACGCGCTGGTCGACACGAAGGGCGGGACGATCCAGTTCGCCAAGGCGGGCCATCCCCATCCGCTTTTCTGGAAAGCGCGCCGCCAGGGCTTCGTCGATATCCAGTGCCAGGGCACCGGCCTCGGGCTCGTGAAAAAGGCGCGCTTCGGCAGGGTCGAGTATCCCCTGGGCAGGGGCGACAAGATCCTGTTTTACACCGACGGCATCATCGAGCAGAAAAATCCCCGCGGTGAAATGTACTCGGAAGAGCGCCTCAGGAAAATTTTCAGGGAGCTGATAATCCGGGAGGATGGCGAGATCGTCGAGGGGATCCATAAAGACATGAAGTCCTTCGCCTCCCGCAAGGCGATGGAAGACGATGTGACGCTGCTGCTGCTGGAATTCTGAGCCGATCCTTCACGGTCAAACCAGGCCGGTCCCGCTCTGGCCATCAATCACTCTCTTTGGCCGCCTCTCATCACCGGAAAAACTGTCCGCTTCTGCAAATAGTTCCGCTTTCAGTCGATTTTTCTCGTCAAAAAAAAATCATATAATCCCAAGCCGTTCATTCCCCGGGAGTGGCCGTTCATTCCGGGCCCATTGACAGGGGTGCATAACTATATGTATTTTTTATCAGAAACCCTGAGAGCATACAATACACAATTTGGCATACAACGTCACGGTCGGGTATTCCTGATTCATACTGTGACAATCCGGACCCCTGGGAGGTCGCAATCCGCTTTTCGGTTCTTCCGGACAGGGACGCGGACAGGCCATGTTGCATGGGGCCATAATGCTGATTTGGATGCTGAAAAATATTTTTCGGAGGATTCCTTTAAAATGAAAAACCTGTTTAAAATCATGGCATATTGCCTGTTGACGCCTGCGGTTTTGACCTTAACTGCCTGCGAGAACAATGGGGACAACATCAACCCCCTTATACTTATGGCTCTGGGTGGCGCCGCTTCCGATATTGATGTCAATTTTTCAAACGCAGTCCAGACCGGCGGTGCCACTGGCACGGCTGATTCGACCGGTTTGATCCTGACTTTCAACGTTGATCCGGCTACTCTGACGGCGGACAATATTACCGTGACCGGAGCCACTAAGGGCGCTTTGACCGGCAGTGGAACAACTCGCGATCTTGCGATTTCAGATATCACGGTGAATGACGGAGCAACGGTTTCGGTTTCGATAACAAGCCCTGACGGATATTCCATAAGCGGTTCGGCAAAGACTGCGGTGGTTTACAGGTTGTTGACTATCGGGATGGCGTATCAGGGCGGAGTTATCGCGTATATTCTTCAGTCAGGCGACCCAGGATATTTCGCGGGTGAAACACACGGGCTAATAGCGGCAAGTGCAGACCAGGGCGCCGAAATACAATGGGCAGTTACGGGTTGTCAGGGCACAGGAGTACCGGGCGGTACTGCAACAGAGCTCGGGACCGGTTCTGCCAATACAGATAACATCATAGCTCAGAACGGCGCAGGAACAACCTACGCAGCAGGTTTGTGCCGCGCGTACAATGGAGGCGGGTACACTGACTGGTATCTGCCGTCGAAAGATGAGTTGTACAAGTTATACATTAATCGTGTTGCGATTGGAGGGTTCTTTAGTTCTACCACTAGTGATTCCTATTGGCAATCAAGTGAAGCCAGCTGGACCAATGCATATTACTTATACTTCCCAACCGGCGCATTGGGCGGCTCAACTAAGGCCGACGGCCGCCGGGTTCGGGCTGTGCGGTCTTTTTAACAATTTAACTATGTTGGCACAGAGGGGGGGTACCGCAATGGCCCCCCTAGTGCCGCTTTCATTTGACGTTCGGCTATGCTTATTGAGCAGAATCAGATACCTTGTTTAAAACATTCAGGTATTTTTCTTTACTGCCTTTTTTAGCTCTTTCAGATAAATACTGCTCGGTTTCAAGTGCGGTAATTTTTTCCGTAACCGCGCTTGTTATAAATTGATTTAAAGATATTTTATCTTTTTTAGATAACTTTTTTATTTTTGAATGGAGAGAATCGGGCATTCTCACGCTTAATGTACTCATAATTTACCTCATAATATTTTTGCCAAGAATTCATCTGGTGTTATAGCCAATATACCAAATTTACCGGCTTCAGTAAAGGGTGCAGTATATTTTTAGGGGGGCATGGGCCATCCCGGCGAGCAGGCGACATGGATGTCGCCGATTCCGCCGAGTCAACATGGATGTTATACGAGGCGGACGAGCGGGATGGCCCATGCCCCCCCTAATTTACGACTGCTACCTTCAGTAAAGTCTTTCATCTGCAAATAAATTGATTGATTCATGAGGCCCATTTCATTATTCTAGCCCGGAATATTCAGTATCCGTAAGATACAAATATTCTCTGGAATAATATGAATTCATCCCGCCGGGCCGGAATAAAAGGATTAGTATTGTCCATTATCTGCTGCAGCGCGCTGCTTCCGGCCGCCTGCGGGCGCGGCTTTACCTCCGGCAACAAGCCGGCCGCTGTCAACGGCGTCATCGATCTCACGGCATGGGACTTTGAAAAACAGGGGACCGTCAAGCTGAACGGGAGCTGGGAGTTTTACTGGGACCGGCTCCTGGAGCCAAAGGATTTCGCGCGGCCGGTCCTCCCGGAAAAGACGGGATATTTCACCATGCCGGGGTCCTGGAACGATTATGAGACAGGCCATAAAAAAATCCCGGGACAGGGGTATGGCACCTTCCGGCTGACCGTCAGGATCGGGAACAGGGACGCGATCTACGGGTTAAAGACCCTTCATATGTCAACCGCGTACAGGATGTGGGTGGATGGCGCGCTCCTGTCATCGAACGGGAAGGTCGGCGCGTCCCGCGACGCCATGGTTCCCCAATACCTGCCTAAAATTTCGATGTTCAGGCCGAAGGGCGCAACCGTCCCGATCGTGCTCCAGGTTTCGAATTTCTGGCACCGCAAGGGAGGCCCCTGGGAGGTCATTGAATTCGGCACCGCTGACCAGATCATGGAAAAACGCGAAAACCGGAGCCACTTCGAGCTGTTCATTTTTGGCGCGCTGCTGATCATGGCGGTTTATCATTTTGCGCTCTATTTTTTCAGGATGAAAGATACATCACCGCTCTATTTCGGCATCGTCTGCCTTGCCATTGTCGGGCGCCAGATCATGACCGGGGAGCGTTTTTTCATTTCCCAGTTCCCCTCGATCAACTGGGAAGTCGCGCTCAAGACAGAGTATATATGCTTTTACATGTTCATGCCCCTGTTCATGATGTATTTTGAAAAGCTGTTCCCCCGGGAATTTTCAAAACCGCTGCTGCGGGTTTCCCAGTGGCTGGGGGCGGTATTCATCCTTTTCGTGATCGTGACGCCGGCGACGGTCTATTCATATTCAATACAGGCATATCAAATCATCACAATTGCTTTCGGATTGTACCTGCATTACGTTACCATTCGGGCTATCATGAAAAAACGGGAAGGCGCCATTCTTGTTATTGTCAGCGGGGGAATATTTTTTATCACGTTGATCAATGACATTTTCGTGGCAAATGAATTCTACTATGCGATCCACCTGGTGCCCCTGGGGCTCCTGGTTTTTATCACGTCCCAGTCTATCATCCTTTCCAAGAGATTTTCCAACGCTTTTTCCACCGTGGAGACGCAATCGGAACAGCTGAAAATCAACGAGGAGGAGCTCCGGGAAAAGAACGTGGCCCTGGAGAACAGCAACCGGATAAAGGACATGTTCCTGGCCAACACCTCCCACGAGCTCCGGACTCCCCTTCACGGGATGATCGGGCTTTCCGAATCGATGCTGGAAGGCTCGGCGGGCTCTCTTCCCCCGAAGGCCGTTGAAAACCTTTCGCTCATAGCATCGAGCGGCCACAGGCTCTCCGGCATGGTCAACGACCTCCTGGACATGGCCAGGATCCAGGACGAGGGCCTTTCGCTGAACCTGCGGCCCGTGGACCTGCGCTCCCTGGGCGAGATGGTGGTGAGGCTCTCCATTCCTCTGGCCGGGGGGAAGCCGCTGGAAATAATCAACGGCATTGCACAGGACATTCCGGCAGTTCAGGCCGACGAGGACCGCCTGCGCCAGGTGCTTCATAACCTGGTGGGCAACGCGATCAAGTTCACCAATAAGGGAAGGGTCGAGTTGTCCGCCCGCGTCATGGACCGGCCCGATGGTGAGGGCGATGAAGGGGGCTGGCCGATGATCGAGGTGACCGTGTCGGACACCGGCATCGGCGTTCCGGAGGAGTACAGAGATAAGATATTCGATGCGTACCAGCAGGTTGACGGGGGCGACACGCGCCGGTATCCCGGCACCGGCCTGGGCCTGGCCATAGCGAAGCGGATCGTGGAGCTCCACGGCGGCGCGATCAGGGTGGAGCCCAATCCCGGCGGGGGATCGGTGTTTTCCTTCACGGTGCCGGCGCTGCGCGGCGTCATGGCCGATAATCCGGAGGCGGTCGTCATCGAGGGCATGAGCGACGCGCCCAATGAGGACGCCGCGGTCCAGGTCCCGCTATCGGGGAAGATCGAAGGCGGCGCCTTTGAAAACAATCCGGTGCTTCTCGTGGTGGATGACGATCCCGTGAACGTGCGGGTCCTCCAGACCTATTTCGAGTCGAAGCAATGCACGGTGAGAACAGCGATGGACGGAATTTCCGCCCTTGAGTGCATCGATCACGACGGTTCCATCGAGCTCGTGCTCCTGGACATCATGATGCCGTTCATGTCCGGGTACGAGGTGTGCCGGAGGATACGTACAACACGCTCCGCCGAACAGCTCCCGGTCGTCATGCTCACGGCGAAGAACATGATGGAGGACATAGACGCCGCCTTCGGGGCCGGGGCCAACGATTACATCGTGAAGCCCTTCCGCATCAGCGAACTCCACGCGAGGGTGAGCACGATGCTGAAGCTCCGGAAGGTGCGTAAAACCGCGTCATCGGGCCTCACCATCCGCGACAGGAACAGGGCCTATTCCATCGCCTTCAGCGATATCATCTATATCACGTCGTCCGCCAAGAATATCGTGATCCATACCGGGGTGGAGGACATCGAGCTTCCGGTCCTCATGAAGGAGATAAGCGAGCGCCTCCCGCCGGACCTGTTCGCGCGGATCCACAAGAGCCATATCATCAATAGATCCCACATACACAGCATCTCCCACGTCCAGTACGGCCGCTACCGCGTGCGCCTCAGGGACAGCGACGACACGGAGCTCCCGGTGGGCCGGGCATACGCCGAATCCCTGCTGAAAAATGTTTAGTTTCAATTTTTTATAAACCTTCAAACTGGACTACTTCAAACCGGCTATTCGAACGTCCGCCGACAGGCGCACAAACCCGTTAACATATATTAGAGCTTCCTGCCGTAATACACATGATCAAGGGTCTCTCCATCTATTTCAGCCACTTCCGGCATGACACCCCAGAGCTGGAAATCGTGCTTTTCGAGCAGCCTGATGCTTCCCGTATTTGTATGAAATATTATCGCAAGCATTACTGATTTTCGCAATAGGTTCGAAGTCCTGATTATCTCCGAGAGCAGCGCGGTTCCGATTCCCCGCCCCTGGTAATCCGAATGGATAAAATAGCTTACTTCAACCGTTTTACGAAAAGCTTCTCGTCCCTTCCGGTAGGGGCTGATGCTGACCCAGCCTATAACGCTTGCATTATATTCCGCGACCAGTATCGGGCAGTCATCCGGCGCATGTTCATTGAACCATTCCCGTCTTTCATTGACGCTGAATTCATTCAGGAAACCAACCTTGCGTGATCGTATTGCCTGGTTTGTTATTTCAACAATGGCAGCGAGATCGTTTTCACACGCATGTCTGATTTTAATTTCCATAAATATCCATGAATTATTTTTCCAATTTCCCCCGATTAGACGCACACATGTTTTGTTGTAGAAAAAATTCACTGCAGACACGGTAAAAGTCAATCAGAAAAACACGCTTCATTGTTATTGAGCAACTCCCAGTTAAAGCCCGGGGGAACGATACGTCCCCAGCCGCCAGTCAGGATGACCGGCATCGCGAGGCCGGCCAGTACCAGTCCCCGAAGGGCGTCTTCTACGGCGGCAAGAAACAGGAGTCCCAGACCGCGGAGATGATCGGGATCCTCTCCCCCATCATGGCGCGGTACGGCTTCGCCGCCCATATCGACCTTCACACCGGATACGGAAAGCGCGGGTATCTTCATCTCTTCCTGACATCGCTGGGCGGGAAAAAAGACAAAATTGTGGCGTCCCTTTTTCCCGGCCATCCCATTAACTGGTCGTCAGACAAGGATTTTTACCAGAACACCGGCGATCTGGGCCTCTGTTTCTGCTCCCTGGTTCCGGACCTTCCGGTCCTTCCCATCACCTTTGAATACGGGACCCTGGACAGCCAGACCCTGACGGGCGGCATGAAGTCCCTCAAGACCGTCATCCTCGGCACCCAGGGCATGATGAAGGGGTACGCAGGCGACGATGACCGCCGCGCCATCCAGGCCATGGTGACGGAGATGTTCTATCCGGAGTCGCCGGCCTGGAGATCGGAGGTGATCCGCCAGTCCCGGGAGCTCTTCGGGAAGTTCTTCAAGCAGTGGAGCCGGCTGCGGAGAAAGGATTTCTGAACGATTTAACCCCGGTAATCCGCCCCGGTCATCGAGGCGCTTATCTCCCACAGCCGCCCGTGGAAATCCGCCCCCGATTTCAGCTTCGGCTCCTTCATTTTCATGAAACGGAAGTATTTTCCGCTTACCCCTTCCACCTCCGGCGATGATGCCAGGTGGATGGCGGTGCGGGCCGCCCGGGCCGGCGCGGGGAAAGTGAGCTGGATGATGGCGTCTGCCACGCGTGGCAGGAGACCCGGCTTCTTGGCTATAGCGGTCGCCATGGGACCCGGGTCGACGGCGTTCACCGTGACGCCGGTGCCGTCGAGCCTGCGCGCCAGCTCCTGCGTAAAATAGGCCACCCCGAGCTTCGACCTGCCGTAGGCGCCCATGGCTGAATAGCTTTTCCCGCCGCCGTCGATGTCATCCGGGTCCAGGGATGAGAGCACGTGGGCGTCGGACCCCACGTTCACGATCCGCGACGGCGCCGCTTTGACAAGGCCGGGCAGGACCAGCAGGGTGAACTGGAACATGGCCAGGTAATTCACCGCGAAGGTCATCTCGACGCCGTCCGCGGAGAGTGTGCGGCGCCGGCTCACCATCCCCGCGTTGTTCACCAGGACATGGATGGGACGCTTCAATGAAAGGACTTCCCGGGCCCCCCGCTCGATGTCACGGCGGGAGGAAAAATCGCACGCCACCGTGCCGGCCAGGGACCGGAACCTGCTGCGGACCGACTGGCAGGCCTCCGGGGTGGGGCCGTGGAGGATGATGTCCGCTCCCATGCCATGGAGCGCCTCGGCAACGGCAAGGCCGTGGCCGCTGGTGGAGCCGGTTATGAGGCATGTTTTTCCTTTCATGTTGACGGGCGCCTTCATGGGCTACCTCCGGTACTGGATGGATTTGTTCATTATATCAGGGCAATGAATTGCCAGATAACGGAATATATCAATATTTTTTTACTGCCAGGCCGCTGTCAGATACCGTTGCCGGGTCCATTGTATCAATCCCATTCTGACCGGCTCCACGCCGGTCCCTTCGGGATTTTCACCCGTAAGGATGGCGTTCCATGTTATAAACGGGTTGATAATCCGGCGATCCGGTATCCAATCAAGGCGTATGAAGGCTTGTACCACAAATTATTCCGGAGGTTTTAAATTAGTCCCCCTTTCCTTTGTCGCGGTCCTCTGTCTCTTTGGATGCGGTAAATACAGTGACGTAAAATCAGTGATACAAAACATGATCAAGGTCAATACCACGTGCATTGAAAAGCTGCAGAAAGCTGGAAGCGGCAAAGAAGTGGCGCGGGCGACCGGGCCGGGGTTGATCTGTTCATGGAACTTCAATGCCTTTTCATCAATGACCGGCTGCCCCTACCCCGTGTAGATTACCGCCATGATGACGGCGTTCTCCTTCCCCCCGGCGTTGAGCACGTTGTGGGGTATGGTGGCGTGGTAGTATATGCTGTCGCCTTCGGATAAGGTCTCTTCCTTGTTGCCCAGGATAACCTTGATGGACCCTTCCATCACGACCAGGAACTCCTCGCCCGCGTGGCTCGAGAGCTCGGCGCTGCCCGCGTCGGGAGAGAGGGTGACCAGGAACGTTTCCATGTGCTTGTCCTGTATGCCGCTGGCAAGGGACTGGTACTGGTAGTTGGGACGCTCCGCGCTCCCGGTGGAAAAGCGGCTGATCTTCTGCCGCTCCTTTTTCCGCACCACGGAATAGCTGTATCCCGATTCCTGGCCCAGCAGGAAGCTCGTTCCGATGCGGAGCGCCTTGGAGAGCTTGACGATGGTTCCCAGGTCCGGGAGTATCTTCTGGTCTTCAATGTCTTTCAGTTTGCCCTGCTGTACCCCGGAGATCCTTGCGATCTGCTCGAGGGACAGGTTCTGCAGCTTACGGATTTCCGCGAGCCGTTTGCCTATCGGCGTGATTTCTGCGGGTTTTTCCTCGCCCTGGTAGTATCCCTGGACGTCATCAAAAAAATCCTTATAATCCTTGCTTTCGTGCATCACCTTCATGGCAAGACCTCCTGTCTGTATGATAACTGCCCGGGCGCTTCGGGTGCAGGTTCCCAATAAGTCCATCGTGCCGCATGTTACAGAAACAGGCAGGGTAAAGGGGCGCAGCCCCTTATAAACCCCCCGCCCGGTTTCCCGGCGGCATACGATCGTGTTGCATCAGACCCAATACGTCCGTCGTGCCGCATGTTACAGAAACAGGCAGGGTAAAGGGGCGCAGCCCCTTATAAACCCCCCGCCCGGGTTTCCCGGCGGCATACGTAAGTATGCAACCAAAAAAAGATTTGTCAAGGATTAAGGATTAATTGATCATTGTCCAGTTCCAAAAAATTGAGATTTGACAAAATCTTGCACATTTCAAATAGTTGTCACTGTTTTCTTAATCATTACACATGACAAGGGGCCCGATGAGCAGTCAAATAATCAAATATGAGAAAGGAAAGATAACCGTGCCGGATAAACCGGTCATACTCTATATGGAAGGTGACGGCACCGGTCCTGACATCTGGCGCGCCACCAAAATCGCGCTGGACGCGGCGGTCGAAAAGACCTATTCCGGGAAGAAAAAGATAGAATGGATGGAGGTCCTCGCGGGCGAGAAGGCCTACCGGGAAACCGGGCACTGGCTTCCCGATACCACCCTTGACAAGATATGCGCGTACAAGGTGGCGATCAAGGGGCCCCTCACCACTCCCGTCGGAGGCGGCATCCGGAGCATAAACGTGACCCTTCGGCAGAAACTGAGGCTCTACGCCTGCGTCCGGCCCGTGCGCTATCTCAGGGGCATGCCGAGCCCGGTCAGGGATCCGGAAAAAGTGAACATGGTCATTTACCGCGAGAACCTGGAGGACGTGTACGCCGGCATCGAGTGGAAGGAAGGGAGCAGCGAGGCGCGCAGGGTCATAAATTTTTTGAATGAGGAAATGGGATCGGACATACCGGCGGATGCCGGGATCGGCGTGAAGCCAATCAGCGTCACCAATACGAAGAACCTGGTCCGGAGGGCAATAGAATACGCCATCGATAATGATCGCAGGACCGTGACCCTGGTGCACAAGGGGAACATCATGAAATATACCGAGGGGGCCTTCCGCGACTGGGGATACGAGGTCGCGCGCGAAGAATTCGGCGACCGCACGGTCACCGAAGACGACCTGTGGAAGAACCATAATGGAAAGGTCCCGGCGGGAAAGATCGTTATCAAGGACCGGATCGCCGACGCCATGTTCCAGCAGGTGATCCTCCGCCCCGACGAGTACGACGTCCTCGCGACGCCGAACCTGAACGGCGACTATATCTCCGACGCCCTGGCCGCGCAGGTCGGGGGCCTGGGCATGGCGCCCGGGGCCAACATCGGCGACAGCGAAGCGGTGTTCGAGGCGACCCACGGCACGGCGCCGAAGTACGCAGGCCAGGACAAGGTCAATCCCGGTTCCCTGATCCTGTCCGGCGAAATGATGCTGCGCTTCCTGGGATGGAAGGAGGCCGCCGACCGGCTGATACTGGCCCTGGAGAAGACCATCCAGCAGAAGAAGGTGACCTACGACCTGGAGCGCCAGATGCAGGGGGCCACGCTGCTGAAATGTTCGGAATTCGGCAGGGCCGTGGCGGATAACATGTAAAAAATTGGAACCCAAATACAGGCTTCACTGTCTATACAGATAAACAGAACGTCCGCGGCGGCACAATGCGGCGTCGATTTTCAAGAGGAGTATTACCCTGTACTATGAAGAGAATAGCGCGATTTATCGTTCCCCTGGCTCTGGTCCTGGTGTTCCAGCTGGCCGATTATGCCGCGGCATCGGATGACGGCTGGAAATTAAAGAAAAGGCAGAACGGCATTGACGCCTACCTGCGTGACATTCCCGGTGATTTGAAGGAATTCAAGGGTATCATGTATGTCAGGGGGGTCCGGCTGTCGAGCATGGTCGCCACCTTCGATGACACGGCTTCCTATACCAGGTGGATGCACAACTGCACGGAATCGAAGCTCCTGAAATTCATGAACGTGCAGGAGCGGATCACCTACACCGTCACCCACGCTCCCTGGCCCGCCAGGGACCGGGATACAATCGTGTATTCCCTCATGACCCAGAACCCGGAGGACCTGTCGGTCACCATCGCCATTACGGGAAAGCCTGATTATATCCCCCTGAAGGACGGGCGGGTCAGGATCCCGCTGATGAAGGCCACCTGGACCTTCAAGCCGCTGAAATCGGGCGATGTCATGGTCGTCTACCAGACGGTCACTCACCCGGGGGGACCGCTTCCGTTGAAGCTGTTGAACCTCTCCATGGTGGACCTGCCGTTTCTGACCATGCAGAAATTCAGGTCTGTCGTGAAGGAAGTCCGTTACGCGGCGGCCATGTATACGGTAATTGAAGAGCCGATGGTAAACTGACCCCGTCTTGTACAAGCGCGTTCCGGGAATCGAGCCTGTATGGACGAACGTGCTCCCGG
>CAZZHU010000029.1:0-32265 GCA_964654045.1 uncultured Leptospirales bacterium | reverse complement strand
GGAAGATCGGCAGATTTCGAGACTATACGGACAGTTACAGCGTGATATTACGCGGAGAGGGTGGGAATTATCAATATTCATATCCAGATAACATTATTAATTCGGAAGCCCTCTCCATTTGATGGAGAGGGCGCGCGAAGCGCGGGTGAGGCCTTAGCAAGGAGATGGGCTGGGGGTGAGGATATCTAAGGGCGCGCGCGAAGCGCGGGTGAGGTCAAGCTTTCTACTTCTTTTTCTTACTTTTATATTTATCCTTCTTTTTCTTCTTTTCCACATCGGCCCTCTTCACGATGGCCTTGTGGGAGCCCTTCTTCTCCTTGAAGGCTTTCAGCAGCACCTCGGCTTCTTTAAAAGGCACCGAAAGGAAGGAATAGCTGTCCATTACCTTTATTTCACTCACCTTCCCGGCTGGTATCCTGGTCTCGTTATTTATCAGCTTGGTGAGCTTCTTCGGCGTGAGACCGTCTTTTTTGCCCAGAGAAATGAAAAGCCGCGCCCTTCCTTTTTCTTCAATCGACTCTTCCGCAAATTCCCTGATGTCCCGGTATTTGCCTTCGCTCAACTCGTCCTCAAGGGTATACTTGAGCAGGGCCGCGACAATTTCCGCCGGGTCATGTTCATGTACCATCTGCATCGCCGTTGTAAGGTAGTCCCGGTGCTCCCGGGCCTCTATGATCTCATTCAGCTCCGCCAGTATCCTCGATTTTTTGACCGTGACGATCTCGGAAGCGCGGGGGACCTTTTCTTTCCGTATCTCCTTCTTCGTGACCCGCGCGATATACATGAGCTTCCGGTATTCATCAGGGGTGGTAAAGGTTATGGCGATCCCCTTTTTGCCCGCCCTCCCGGTACGCCCGATCCGGTGGATGTAGGCTTCCGCGTCCTGGGGAAGTGAGAAGTTTATCACGTGCGTGAGGTCCGCCACATCGATCCCCCGGGCGGCCACGTCCGTCGCGACGAGGATGGTTATCTGCCGCTTCCTGAACCTGTCAAGGATGCGCTCCCTCTGCTGTTGTGACAGGTCACCGTGGATCCCCTCCGCTTCATAGCCCCGGTCAATGAGCTTGTTCGCCAGCTCGTCCACCGCGACCTTGGTGCGGCAGAATATCAGCCCGTAGAATTCCTTTTCGATATCTATGATCCGGCAGAGAGATTCGAACCGGTCATTGGGGGCCACTTCGAAATATATCTGGTCCGTGAGATCAACGGTGAGCTGTCCCTTTTTTGTGCTGATGACCCTGTATTTGTGCATGTACCGGCGGGCAATGTCCATGATGCGGTCCGGCATGGTCGCCGAGAATAAAAGTACCCGCCGATCAGGGTTCGTGTGATCCAGGATTTCTTTCACTTCATCGATAAAGCCCATGTTCAGCATTTCATCAGCCTCGTCAAGGACCAGCCACGACACGCGGTCAAGGACCAGGGTCTTTCTTCTCATATGATCGAGGATCCTTCCGGGAGTACCCACGACGATATCCACGCCCTTCCTCAGGCGCTGGAGCTGGTCGACAATGGACTGGCCTCCGTATATCGGAATGATCTGGCATTTCCTGCTTCCCTTGAAGGAGTTGATCTCCTCGGCGACCTGTATCGCCAGCTCCCTGGTGGGCACCAGCACCAGGGCCTGTATCCCTTCCGCACCCGGTTCCAGCTTTTGCAGTATAGGCAGGCCGAAGGCAGCGGTCTTGCCTGTGCCGGTCTGCGCCTGGCCGACGATATCAGCTTCTTCCCCGAGAAGGATGGGGATGGTTCTCTCCTGTATCTCCGTCGGCTCTTCAAAGCCTTTTTTGTGGAGCTCCGCCAGTATCTCTTCCGAGAGGCCCAGGGCTCTGAATTTTTCAAGTTCCATTATTTCTTCCTGTTGTATGATTCTGACCATAACTGAATAGGGGGCGCGAAAGTACAATAGTTTTATTTTTATTATTGAAACCCAGCCCGCGGCCCGGGAGAACGCAGGGCATGGCTACCGCTCCAGAAAACCGACAGCCCCTGTCATGATCATCTGCGCCGCCAGGGCGGCAAGGATCAGCCCGGTGATCTTGCTGAGGATCGACAATCCCTGCTTGCCGACAACTTTTTCGATGGAGCCGCTGATGAAGAGAAATACCCCGGTACATGCCACGGCAGCGATGATAGCGCTGATCCCGACTATTTTTTCCGTGACATCGCCCAGCTCGCCCCCCATGACCAGGAGCGCGCCGGTCGTGGCCGGGCCGACAGCCACCGGGATCGCCAGGGGAACCACGGCAATATCATCGGAGGAATTCTGCTGCTGCTCCCCCTTGGGACCCTGGACAAGGGTAATGGCTGAAAAGAAGAGTAAAATGCCAGTGCCGATGCGGAACGAATTCAGGGTGATACCGAAGACCGTGAAGATCTGGTTACCGATGAGAAAGAGTATTATGCATATGATCACGATCGAGAGGGTCGACTTGACCGCTATCTTCCTTTTTTTCCCGCTCTCCATGTCCTTGGTCATGGAAAGGAACGTCGATAAAAGAAAAAACGGCGTGAGCAGAAAAAAGAATTTAATGAAGGTGTTTACAAACAGACCGGGCATTGTTCATTCCTGACTCGTGTTAGCGCCGTCTCCATGCAGCGCATATATCAATACCATATGGCGAGCGATGATTCCTGTCCACAACATTTAATTATTGGAATCAAATCGACCGGTTTCCAGAGAAGCGCCGTGGGAGCCAGCGAGATGATCCCGAGGGGCCCGTAGATGTCAAAATCGATCCAGTTGGGGGATATCAGGCTACGGGAATCATACTAACAGTCCCTCAGCCAACTGCTATACCGCTATCGCCCCTGACGAGGCTGCTGCTTGCGCACCCGGTCAGGCCGGGGTCAGAGTAAATTGTTAATGCTGCAATGATACTGAATATAAGAAATGAAGAGCCAATTTCTAGAAAAAGTTACCGACTGCCGGTAATACCGCTTACTTTTTATCTCCACCAACCAATCGGGGGTCAAGATTTCTGGTACCCCCGCATTCCGGTGTATAACAGGTCACATCGGTAAAAGCACAGGTCTGTTGGCACGAAGGGCATGTTCCGGGAGGAACATCCGCCTGCAGGGTGTATCCGCAGATAGTACATTTCCACCAGTTCGGGTTATTCTGCGTATTGTCCTTCATCATGATTCCTCCTTTTCCCATCTGTCTGATGGTATCCCCTTGGTCAATTTACATCAGATGTAAGCCTTCCGAATACTATCTGATACTGATATCAGGAGTCAGAGTATTTTTATAGATGGTTCCAATTTATTATTATTTTCACTGAAAGTCAATCATACGCCACGTTTTCCAACATAAAATTAACGTTTCTTATAATTACTACCAGAGTAACATTCATAAAAAGAATTCTGTTGAAATATATTGACAAATAATAAAAGCTCGCAAATATATTATTAATTCACTTGTATCCCGAACAAGGGGTATAATCCCGCCATTCAGCAAGGAGGGTTTATGAAAAAAATATCTCTTTTTACAATAATCATTGCCGGATATATCCTCACCAGCGTGGTTAACGGACAAACTGATTACAGTACATCCATTATCGGCATATGGAAATTCGACCTGGGAACCGGCATCATGGCTACTATTGAGTATAAGAAAGACGGATCTTTCGAGCAAAAAGTTGACGAAATGATCATAGGAGGATCTTACTCTATCAAGGGTAATAAATTGAAGACGATCACAAGGGGACATGCCACCATGTTCACGATTGTATCCCTGGTGGAAAAGGAATTGACGATAAAACGCGACAAAGATGGCCGCAAAATTGTGTATATCAGACAGTGATTCCAGGCAAATGAATATAAACCGGTTTACCCTGACGCCTTTGAAAAATAATTGATTTTATTGAATATACATCCCACACATAAATAAAAATCCCATGCTCGACCAGATCACAATCAACATCATCAACTCTACTGACGAAAACGAAGAGGAAGGACCCATCCATTATCATTCTCCTTCACTGGATTACATGAGACAGCTCTTTTCCATCGAAGAAGATACTCCCATGGTCCCAGGCATTCCTTTTTTTATGGATGATTCACTGGATCAGGACCCTATCGAAATTTTAACTGATCCGCGGTTTCAATCCCTGGCGGATAGTGGAGCATATCCGCTTACAGTAACCATTGATCCCGGCTATTCCTTCGGAGACGGCCGGCATGCCACCACATGGCTCTGTGTAAAATTCCTGGTGGAATATCTTGCCGATATCCCCCGGGAAAAACGCGCCGGTCTATCTCTTCTTGATGCCGGTACCGGAACCGGGGTTCTCGCGATAATTGCCGCCAAGCTTGGCATCATTGATATAGACGCTGTTGATATCTACCATCATGCCGTGCACTGCGCTAGCAATAATTGCATTCTTAACAATTGCGAATGCATCAGGTTGTACGAGTCGGACCTTTCCACATTCAAACCGGGAAGGACTTACGATATCGTTATGGCCAACCTTGTGTCTGATGTCATTATCGCAAACATGGATGCCTTGATCAGCCTCACCACGCCCGATGGCGTGATAATCGCCAGTGGCGTCAGCTCCGGGAAAAGCGAATCAGTGCGACATCATTTTCTGCAATCGGGGCTCCATCTGGTTGATTGTACCCACAAGGACGGCTGGCATGGATTTCTTTTACGGAGCGGCCTTTGACCGCCATAAAAGTTGATAAAAATATTGACATGTCAGGATTAATTAATTAAATTTCCGGCGTTTGATAGATTACTGCAGGAAGGAGATACCATGAAAAAATCACTTTTCCTTTTTACGCTTCTGGCCGGCATGCTTTTTATGAATACCGCTTTTGCCGAAACCGATTATAGTAAAACAATCGCCGGAATATGGAGCTTTGACCTGGGCGGTGGTTTCATGTCGACCGTGGAATATAAAACTGACGGATCTTTGATCCAGAGAATGGGCGATCTCACCATTACGGGCATATACAAGGTTCAGAAGAACAAGTTAACAACCACCGTCAAGGGACAGATCACCGTATTTACAATTCTGTCGTCGGATGCTTCCTCGATTACATTAAAAAGAGATAAGGACGGGAAAACTGTTGTTTACAAGAAACAATAGCGCTTGATAACATAAAGATTAAGGATCCGGGCAGAGTCATAACTCTGCCCGACTTGTTTGCAGGTAATGCTTTCTATTTCTTTAAAGAAAGAAGTTCCTGCCCCAGCATGATAATATGCTTTTTTTCTTCATTGATGATGGCGTCAATTTTATCTTTACCGAGCTTTTCCGGAACCAGGTCCTTCATGCCGAGGTAAAAGACAATTGAATCCTTTTCCGCCGCGATTGCGGCCGTGAGTATGCCTTCTATTGTGGATACATCCATATCCTTCTGATAGAAAACACGCAGGTCTGCCAGGGATTTCAGATAGAGTACTGATTCCTCGTTCGGATCAAAAACTGTAGGTTTCTTTTCTTTTTCCGAAAGTACCGCCCTCATATCAGCAAAAATCTTCTTGTGAAAGACTTCCATGGTGGAAAGATCCAGCAGGAACTTCTTATAATATGAATCGGCAATCGTTTCCGAAGCTTTCTTGTAAAAATCCGCCCCGTTGTCTTCTATTTGTTCCGCGATTTTGAGAACATCATCAGCATTGAAATCGAACGCCATGGTGCCGTCCTCCTCTTCATAGTAAATTGTAATAATGCATCATGGTGGGCATACCGGAATCGGTTATAGAGAGCCCAGTTGTGTAAAGGGTAAATATCTGAATTCATCTGTCAATAAATAATTGATCGGATGACAGCCGCAAGTCTGCTTCGCCTGGCGCGTGGTAATGGAACATGACACATACATGACATCGGGATCCTGAAACGCGTACTGCATGCAGGTGTTCATCTGACTGTAAAAAATGCCCGCCCGTATATACTCATCCGCGATGATATGCTGGCACATGACCAGCGTATTCCCTCTCTTCAAATACGTGGCAATCCCTGCTACTCTTCCTTCCTTTTTATAAACATGCATGCGCACAGGCAGAAAGAGTATGATGAAATAATCCCTTATTACTAAATAGTGTCCGAACAGGATCGCGAATCCCCGGTTCTTCCTGTAATTGGATTTGCAGATAAGCAGAAAGTATTTACATGAAAATAATACCTTGAAGAAAACCTTGTGATCGGGGATTATCTCCTCGGTGATGCCGTATGATTTATAGGTCTTGAGCTTCTTTTTGAACCTCCACCGCACCCTTGAATCGCGATAGGATGATAGGAAATCATCATGGTTCCTGTATCTCGTCGTATCCAATCCATACCAGAAGTCGTCATAATTGTTGAAGCAGGAGAGCCATAATCCCATATAGATATAATACAGTTTATAAATAACATAGTGCACCGATGACGCCGCCCTGTTTTTAAGGTCCCAGATCCGGCCGGAAAAAGCGGGATCGGATACCGAGAGCAATAAAAGATACGCCGGTGCATACAGTACTGACTTCAACACTATCATCAGGGGAAACAGGATGTAACCCGCGGGTATGATAAGCAAAGCAGTAACCAGGCCCATAACATAATGCAATGGCTTCCTGGCTTGCGGATACAGCTGCATCATGGTCAGGTCAGTTTCAACAGCGCCATTCACGGCGTTTCTCAGGGATATTCGATTCAACTGCCTGCATCTGTTTTCATCGGTGTTACTGACATCGCCGGCCGCAATCGGGATATTCGTATTATCAGAAATCAAGTTCCTTCTTAACCGGCTTTTTATTCATTTCCTTATCATGCTGCTCTTTTTGTTTTTCCAGAACAGTGTCGGTATACTGCACATCAAACTTGTCCCACGATGATATGTTATGAAAAAATATCTCATACCGGCCGTTGCCCGGATACCAGTTCGCGATGAGGTCCAGGGTGTTTGTTATTTTTCGTTTTGCCGGAGCGCCGTATTTTTGTTCAATGACCTTTACCACCTCGTCAGGCTCCGGGTTTCCCGGTATTTTCTTTATCTTGACATTAATTTTATACAGGACGGATTTATGATCAAAGACCAGCTCGATAAGAAGGACCGCTTTATCGACGACTATCTTCCTCAGCACAAGGGCATTGTCTCCTTCACTGGTGACCTTGTATTCGCCCTCAAAATTATTTCTGACCAGTTCCCTGATTGTATCGCGGCTGCTCCCCAGCATGAGCTTGCGGTAGCCGACATCGCCTGCCCCGGCCGAAGCACTATTCGGGATGCAGATACCGCCGAGCATGAGCAGACCCGCGAAAACCGCCATAATAAGCTGTTTTTTCTTTTTCATAATACCCCCCGATATCTTTTTTATCTGTATATACAAAAATTTGACTATCTTTTAAAAAATGCAACCATTTTATAACAGGCGGTTCCCCTATTACTGCATGTCAGGCAAAGCCTTTGCAGAAGGCGTCAACATTTATGCCAATGACATCATGGTTGTAACCGCCTTCAAGGAGGGCATACCGCCGGCCGCCGCACAGCTTTTCCGAGTAAACCTTCATGAGGCGGCCAAGCTCCATATAATCATCCGGATGGAGAAGATTTCCCCAGTCGTCTATCCCCTGGTCGAAACCTGCTGCGGCAACGAAGATATCAATGTCCCTGAGGTCTTCCATGTATTGCTCCACTTCCTTCAGGTAGCCGCCCCGGTCATGGGACATCGGGTTAAGGATCGAGACCTTGAATCCGTCCCTCCTGTGTTCTAAAATATTGATGTTGCCGTCTCCGGTGTGAAGGTCAAAGTCGAGCACGAAGGCCGAGTTGATTTTCCCTTCCGCCCGCAGGTGGAGAAGGCTGACGCTGATATTGTTAAAGTAACAGAAGCCCCAGCAGGAATCAGCTGACGCATGGTGCCCCGGGGGGCGTATCACCGCGAAGGACGGGTGTCCCCCAAATGCGCGCTCCGCCGCCAGGATCGCCCCGCCCGCGGCCAGGGAAGCCAGCTCGAACAGGAGATGATCGCTTTTTATACGCTGGAAATGCTGCCCCCCATGGACCCGCAGTATATCCTCCTCCGAAGCCGGTTCGGGCCTGATGATCTCGTACCGCTCCCTGTTCCCGGAAATAATTTCCATGATGCCGTCAAGGCGTCCCGGCGCCGCCGCCGGATCACCGGCGTAATCGGAATTATAATACTTTTCATGGAAGATGATTTTCATGGCCTCACCTCTCTGCGGGCATATCCGCCTCAGTTTTCAGGGATCTGCGCCTCATCCGCTTCGCTCAAAACTCTTTCTTCCCCCTCATCATCAGGATCATCCTCGAATTCTATCATATCCGCCGCGTCAGCAGCGGGAAGCTCTTCGACCTTTTTCAGTTTTTTCTCTATGGTGCGTGACTTCTTCGAAGCGTCGCCGATAGTGTTGCCTGCCTCATCGATCTTTTTCTTCGCCTTGTCCAGCAGGACGCCGAACCTTCCGAATTCAGTCTTGATGGCGCCCAGGAGCTTCCATACCTCGCTGGAGCGCTTTTCTATGGCCAGGGTGCGAAAACCCATCTGGAGGCTGTTCAACAGGGCGGCCAGAGTCGTCGGGCCGGCAACCACAACGCGGCATTCCCTCTGTAAAAACTCGCAGAGGCCGGCCCTGCGGATGATCTCCGCGTAGAGCCCTTCCGTGGGAAGGTACATGATGGCGAAATCAGTCGTCCCCGGCGGATCGATATATTTCTCCCGGATGGTCTTCGCTTCATTCTTTATCACGGCTTCCAGACGCTTCGTCGCATCTTCCGCAAGGGCGGGGTTGGCCTTTTCCTGCGCCTCGACCAGCCGTTGATAGTCCTCCTGGGGAAACTTCGCGTCGATGGGAAGCCAGATCGTATCGTCCCGGTCACCTGTCCGGCCCGGCAGCCTTATGGCGAACTCGACCCTGTCGGCACTCCGCTTCTTGGTAGCCACATTCTCAGCATATTGCTCCGGCGCGAGGACCTGCTCTAAAAGAATTCCCAACTGGACCTCGCCCCATATCCCCCGCGGCTTGACCCTGGTAAGCACGTTCTTCAGGTCGCCCACGCTGGCCGCCAGGGTCTGCATCTCGCCCAGGCCCTTGTGGACCATCTCGAGGCGATCGCTCACGAGCTTGAAGGACTCGCCGAGGCGTTTTTCAAGGGTGGACTGGAGCTTCTCGTCAACAGTCCCCCGGATCTGGTCGAGCTTTTTCGAATTCTCGTCCTGGAGGTGCTTGATGCGCTCCTCGATGGTCCGCCGCATCCATTCCATTTTTTTATCATTCGTTTCAGTGAGATTCACCAGCTGCTTTGAAAAAGAATCGAGCATGTCACGGTTGCCGCCAAAGGCGTCATTCATCCGCTTGACGAGGGAGTCGCTGAAAATCCTGAAGGAGTTCATCAGCTCCTCCCGGGCCTCCTTTGAGCTCTTCCCGGATTCAACCCTGTTCTGGGAGACCTCGTTCTTGATGGATGCCTCGGTACCCTTGATGATCTTCTCAAAATAATCCAGGGCCGTCTTGAACTGTCCCAGCAGGTTATCATTACTCGCCTTTGATGCCTTATATGAGAGATAGGTGTTGACCAGCAGCAGCGCAAGAGCAGCCGCCAGCAGGATTATCAGGATTGTCACTGCATTCATTAAAAAAGTCCTCCAGGATAGTATGGTTGTATACGAATACCTGTATGATAATAATTCAATAAAAATATGACATAATTAAAAAATTAAAGAGCAGCCTACACAAAAAAAGCACTATTGTGCAATATAATATACACCCCATGACAGATTGTGTCATTGTAAAAAATAGCCTTATGTCAGTATTACGATTTCTTCCATTGAGATTTGTGCTTGATTTTTATAAATAATAGCGGAAATCCTTGATTTACGTGAATCCTACTATTTATCCAGATTCCGACCAGGAGGCTGACATGGCAGCAGCATTTGAATTATACAGGGATAAAAAAGGCGAATACCGGTTCCGCCTGAAAGCCGCGAACGGAGAGGTTATAGCGACAAGCGAGGGCTACTCGTCCAGGCAGAATTGCCTCAATGGCATCGACTCGGTGAAATTTAACGCCGCCACTGCGGGCATTATTGAATTAAATCCGGACAAGGACCTCCTTAAAGCCTGCGATGATGGCGATCTCTCCGGGGCTATAAAGGCCATCGCCCAGGGGGCGAATCCCAACGCGGTTGACTCCGAAGGCGAACCCGCCTTGGTGGAAGCCGCGGAATCGGGAAACCTGGACCTGGTCAAACTCATGATCAGGAACAGGGCCAATGTCAATTGCGCCGATCCCGGCGGAGAGACCCCCCTCCATGAAGCGAGCGAAGAAGGACATGACGCCATCGTCCAGCTTCTTATCAAGAACGGGGCGCGGATTGACGCGAAGGACAACAAGGGTAATACGCCCCTTCATAAAGCGCTGCTCCATGGCCAGGAAAAGACGGCGCGGGTCCTTGCCCGGGCCGGTGCAAAAATGAACATAATAAATAATGATGCAAAAAACCCTCTCCAGATTGCAGCTGAAAAAGGAATTCCCCTGGCTGCGGAAAGCGTACCGGTGAAGAAGAAGGCGACAAAAGCCGCGGCAAAGAAAAAGAAGAAGAAATGAGCGGCTCACACTGCCATTTTAATCATTCATGTGCCGCGACGCAAATGTACGGATCGCTTTATAATAGGACTTCGCCACGGCATTGACGCGCTCGGGCACCCTGCCTTCGCTGATCACCGCGAGCTCGCGCGCCTCCCGCAGGTTGTTCTGCTGGAGCGGCTCGCCCAGGCAGAGGGTGCCGCGCACCAGCCGTGTCATCCTGAAATTCCGGGCATAAACGCCCTCCCGGCAGATACTCACCCTGCGCCCGCCGGGAAGCGGACCATCGGCAATCGGAATATCAAGCGTCTTCCGGAAGTTATCCAGCACGTAGAACGAATACCTGATCGAGTTCTTTAAATCGGGTGCAATAACGAGCCGGAGAAACTCGATGCGGGACTCCATGTTCTTAAGCTCGCCGCGGAGAAAACAGCCCGGAACGAAGACCATTGAAAAATCGCGCTCCGTTTCAGCGGTGGACTTCAACACTTCATTATAATCAGTCATCATTGCTCCGCGGGACCCGTAATTTTTCTTCAGGATATCAAGCACGCGGTTATACTTTTCGCGGTATCCGCCGTACGCCCCGTACGAATTATAATGGACGAGGACCGTGATGTCGGGATGGAACGCGTTAATGATCTTCGCGCGGTACGGCATCTCATATTCACTGTTGAAGAACTTGAGGCGCCGCCTGTCGCCGGCATGGTTCAGGAGCATGGCCGCCTCGCTGTCAGTGATAAATTTGTCGCGATGTTTTTCCAGCACCGCCTGCCGGAAATAACGGCCTGACCACCGGTCGAAGGGGACGGGAAAAACCTGCCGGTTGATTTTCCTGGTAAGCAGCACCAGTGCGCCGTCTTTTTCAAGGAGGTCCTTCAGGGACAGGGCTGTCGCCAGGTTGAGTTGTGACTCATAAAATTTGAGACGGCGGCCGTCCCGGTCAAACATCCATATATACTTGCTCTCACGTATGGCCTCTTCCATGGAACCGGCACTGTGGCCCGGATCAATGGCTACGCGGAGCCCCGCCAACGGCGTGGAAGATCCCGGTTTATCCCGGAACCTCTTCTCCTCGATGGAACGGATCATGGCCTTAAATTCATCGCTGAAAGGCGCGCCCCCCTTTGCGCGGTATGCCGCGCGGATCGCGTTGTCATCGAGAACGCGGAATAACTTGATGAAAATATCATATTCCTTTTTATATATCCTGCATTCTATCTTTCCCGATTTCCTGTCTTCCGGCGACGCATACATGGTCACCGAATCAGACTCGACGGAATAATATCCCTTCAATGACTCGTCACACACCAGGAGATTAACACGACTCCGTATCGTATCGCATCCTGTCGCGAGGACCAGGGCAATAAAACATACTGGTATATCAAATTTTTTCATATATATAATATCAACCTGTTTCAGATAACGGGGACATTATATCAGCAATCTTTTTCACAGCAAATCAAAAAACAATTTTAATGATACCGATAAAATCTACTTGCAATAATTGTTATTAATGGTCATATTTTAACAGCAGCCTGCCAGTTGAGGCTGTAATCATCCATAATTGGAGTATTCTATGATGGATAAAATATTTAATGTTATTGTGCCAAATTTAATAGGATTTTGCCTGATGATAGCAGGCTGGTATATAAGCATCGTCGATGTCGGCATCAGGACCCGTATTAAAACATACCAGGAAATCGAATATATTACCTTCCTGACTATCATTGGACTGGCGATGATCCTTATTGGCGCCTTTCTCCCACGCGTATGGAGCAAAATTCGCGGTAAAAAATCTTCTTAGATATAAACATTTCACTTATTAAAATACATATTATTAATGCTGATTTTTCCAGGCATTATTTCTGAATCATTTCGATTGCGATAAAGTTTATTGTACACAATCGACAAATTTTAAATGCATATGGGAAAATAAATACCGATAACTATCGCTCACCTTATATTTACTCTGACCCCAATATTTGATTCAACACATAAATCCATACAATTCCATGATCTGCTAAATGTTCCAGGTAGTCAAAAACAGATTAATCTGCTTCTGTCTTTTTCTAAAACTGACTGGTCAGTATCCAACTTTGCCGTGATTTTTTTATGATTGGTCAATTTTTGATATATCAGACTATGGCGAGACAATTAGAAATTAATACTATATATATTCTACTATAAAAATACGAACCGCTTTATTCTGAAATTACAAAAAATTTAATATGTTTTTCAAAAAAATAACAATGCTCTTTTTAAAAAATATCACTACCGGCCGGACGGTTTGCTACTATAACATATCTATAAAGGATCTTCATAGTTATGGGTATATTCTATGATCAGATTTTTATTATATCTGGCTAACTCGATCATCAAAGTTCACTGCAACAACCACCTATCAGGTGAAAAACTTGCAAAGCACACCGAACAGAGGATCATCCGCATGGTCCGCAGGGCCTATGAGAATGTGCCCTACTACAAGTGCCTGTATGATGAATGGGGCGTCAATATAAACGAAATCAAGACCCTTGACGACCTGAAAAAACTGCCGTTTATCACCAAAGATGAAATCCGCGAACAATTTCCGGACGGCATCGTTTCAAATAAATTCAATGTTGAAAATTGCCACTATTCAGCCACGACCGGCTCAACCGGCAGGTCCCTTCCCTTCGTTTTCAACATGTCGGCCTACGCGTTCTACATCGCAACCGGCATGCGGATGTACACCATGATCGGCTACCGGCCATGGCACAAGATGATCTACATCAAGTACACCGCCATCAGGTATCCCCGGATCGGTCCTTTTTTCAGAACCGATCATATACCGTCAACCATTCCCGCCAGCGAGCAGATAGCCATGCTGCGGAAGATGAAACCTGACCTGCTCCTCGGCTACGCGTCCCTTGTCTACGAAATAGCGCAGAAAGTCACCCCTGACGACCTGAAGCATATAAGACCGAAATTCATCGGCATCAACTCCGAGCTCTCAACGAAAGACCAGCGGGATTTCATAGCTTCGGTTTTCGGATGCCCGGTTTACGACGAATACTCAACCGAGGAGACATGGATGATTGCTTCGCAGTGCACCCACGGGAATTACCACCTCTTCATCGACAACGTGTGGGTGGAATTTATCGACAAGAACGGTAACAGCGTGAAACCCGGTGAAGAAGGCGAAATCGTACTGACCACTTCGAGGAGCGACGCCATGCCTTTCATTCGATACCGTATCGGCGATATCGGCCGTTACAGCGATAAAAAATGCTCATGCGGTCTCGGGTATCCCCTCCTCGAGGCCTTCGAAGGCAGGGCTGACGATTCCTTCATACTGCCCAGCGGAAAATACATATCATCCCTGAAAATTTTAAACACCTTCACCAGGTACATAAAAAAATACCTCCACCTGATGGAGGAGTTCAAGATAATACAGAAAGAGAGGGACCATATTGTCATCGAGCTCATCAAGGGAAAAGAATACAACGAGCGGCATTTCCAGGAACTAATCCGCAGCCTGCACGGAATATTCGGGGAGCCGGTAACAATCAGCGTGGAAGAGGTCAGCAGCATTTCCATGGGCAACGGCATAAAGCGGAAAGCCATAGAATCCAGGGTATCAGTCAAAGACAAAGAACCGGTGCTGAAATCGGCCGTGTAAAGTACCGTACCGGCATACACCATTTATCCATCTCGAACGGAGGAGATAATACTAATGTTTAAATCAAAGGTGATTTCAATAACAGTAGCGGCAATCATCATGGGCCTCGTTTACACCGATGGGTATCCCTGCGACGTGGCCGTCGTATCGGCACGCGTTTCATCCACGGGCAGGCCCTTTATCTGGAAAAACAGGGACTGCTCCGCGAGCTGGCACCAGGAGATCAAATACTTCAATGCGGTGACCGAGACCGCGGGCGCCTACCTGATGGTCATTGGTTTTGACGATATAGCGGAATTAAACAACGGAACGCCGGTCAACCCGTCCGGCGGGATAAACGAAGCAGGCTTCGCTATATCGTGCACGTCGGTCTACGAGGAACTGAATCCCATCCATGAACTGTTCAACATCAATACTGACCTTATACGGCACGCTCTTCAGGAGTGCGCCACGCTCGATGATTTCGACGAACTCCTCAAGAATTTTAAAAAGGAGCATGTGGGAAAGATCATCAGCGGTAATTTTGTCGCAATAGACGCCAGGGGTGGAGCGGCACTGTATGAATGCTATACCGGCAGCCTCCTGGGATTATTCCGCCCGGTCATGTACCGCAAATATGACGCCAACAACGGAAGGGTCATCCAGTATAACGGTTATTACACCTCCACGCTGGACGAAGGCCAGGGGAACAGCTTCATCGGCTTCGTCAACCGCGCCAACGCAAACACCTACATACCGTACAATTACGGGGAGGAACGCCGCTGGAGGGCTGAAGAACTACTGACCGAACTGGCGACGGCGGGAAGGCTGAACTACCGGAACTGCATGACGGTTGTGGCCAAGGACATCTACGGCCAGCAGCTGGACGGATACGGCAACGAGCTCGACCAGGCCGGCTGCCAGGAAGATTACAGCACTACCTACTGCATCAGCCGGGCCGCGACGCGGCTCGCGATGGTGGTCGACGGCGTCGCGTCAGGCGGAAATCCCCGCCTCAGCACCTTCTGGTGCGCGCTGGGCGAGCCTTCAACCAGCGTTTTCATACCCTATTATGTGAACGCCGGGGAGGTATCATGGCTCGCCTGGATCGACGGTATCGATCTTGACGGCAACCAGTATGACCTCACTGACGCATCGATGCTTGCCAGGGCCGCCAACCGCCGCGAGATATTTGAAACCCTCATCTACGAAACCAACACCGGCGACGCCCTGTTCGGTATGGACGACAAAACCATGAACAAGACCGAAAACCAGGAAGCCTGGGAATGGATCGCCCCGATCGAGGAGCTCATCTTCCTGAAAAATGAAGAGATGCTGGCCGACATGACGGCCCATCCGTCGTACCTGACATCCGAAAACATGAAGGATTTCTCCAATTATTGCGCGGCATATGTGTACGGCAATTACAACGAAGGCGTTTCGGAAACATACGCCTGGTCATTCAACAAGCCATGGAGTTCGACATGGGTCGGCTATACCAGGGGCGGATTTGAAAATGACGGCCTGGCGGCCGTTTCACCCGATCTCCCGGTGAGCAGTTCACAGGTCTCCAGCCTGGCCTCCAGTCAGGACTCCACGGGAAGCCTGGCCATCATCATTGCCAAACTACTGGGGATCATATAGGTCCCGTGAATGAGTAAAGACATATGATTCCAGCACTGAAATTCGACCATGATGAACAGGCCGCGGATAAAACGGCCGGCGCGGGAAAGCCGTTGCAAACCGCGCCCGGGTTCCTGTCAAAAGACGGTTCAACGCAGCAGTTCCTGAAAAGAATGGCACCATGGCTCGTGGGCGCTGTCATGCTCGCGTACCTGGTATGGCGCATAGAGATCAATCCCCTGCTGGACGCACTTTCCCGCGCGGACGTGGCGCTCTATTTCCCGGTAGTGACGGTCTTCATCCTGGTGAATTTTCTCGCAGACACGCAGAACCTCAATGCCCTGCTGATCTATTCAGGGACACCGATTCCTTTCCGTGACAGCGTGATTATCAGGGGCGCGTCATACCTGCTGATGATCATCGATTACACGCTGGGAATGGGCAGTATCGTGTATTACCTGAAGAAATACAAAAATGTCCCCATGGCCAGCGGGACCGGTTCCATGCTGTTCCTGAACTACATCACCCACATATCCCTGCTGATAATGGCCATCGCCGGATGTCTCATGGCAGCCGCGTCAGGCGTACTGACACCGGTTCTGTCGAACATAGCCCTGGTCGCCGCGATACTGCTGGCCCTTGCGATTATTACAATTATTATCATGAAGAAGCTTCCCGATAAGCCTTTCTTGAAAAAAATAAAAGATAGCATGATCTGGAAAATATTCATCGTGAGTCCGTTTACATCCTATCTCATGAACACGATCTTCCGGTGCGGCTTCTATTTCACCTTCGTCCTGTTTTTCTACGTCGCGGTCAGGGCTTTCAACATGGACATACCATTCGCCGAAGTGGTCGTCTATGTCCCGGTCATACTGCTCGTGATCAGCATTCCCATTTCAGCCTTCGGACTGGGAACATCACAGGCCGCGATGCTCCTGCTGTTCAGGGAGTATGGCTCTCCGGCGCAAATACTCGCCTTCAGCCTGACCTATTCAGCTTCAATAATAATATTCAGGGGAATAATCGGCACCTGTTATTACGGCATTATTACTAAAAAGGTATCCCATAAATACAAAGCAAGTCTGTTACGAGGAGAAGTTTCATGAAAAATTTCTGGTTTTTTTTAGCAATCACATGTATCTTTTCCCTTCTGGTTTTCGGATGCAATAAAGCCGAAACGGAAGATTATATCGCCGCGATAGTTAAGAAAAATTCAAAAATGACAAGCGGCAACTATGAAGGCTATGGTACCATTATCCCCTGCACCGGGAATTGTACCGGAACCGGTACAGGGTCCGGAACCGGTACAGGAACCGGAACGGGCACCGAAGACAGCATACGCCTGGTATTCGCCGGCGATGTCAAACTGGCCGGCAATGTGAAAAGTATCGTGGTCAGCAACGGAGGCGGCAGCTACCAGTTCCCGTTTCAATACGTGGCTGAATATTTAAGAAACGCGGACCTGGCCTTTGTCAACCTGGAGAGCGTTATAACCAGCGCGGGAACAACGTCTAACAGCAACGCATTCAGGGCCGATCCTGCAGCCGTCAACGGTTTGACTTACGCCGGGGTTGATGTTGTGTCTGTCGCCAACGACCATGCCTTTGATTACGGAAGGACGGGTTTCAATGACAGCCTGCAGAACCTGGAAAATGCGGGGATTGCCTATATCGGCGGCGGGTCCTTTAACGATTGCTATACTGCAAAAACATTCACGGTCAAGGGGACCACGATCGCCTTCCTGGCATTCACCAACCTTACCAACGTGGGGGACGAATATACCGTCCGCGTGCAGAGGGACGACTCATCCCAGGATCTGGCCGCGCAAACAGGCGTCGCGTGGTTCTACACGAAATATGTGGGCCCCGCCATCATCGCGGCCAAAAAAACGGCGGATGTCGTTATCGTGTCTCTGCACGCGGGAACGGAGGGCCAGACCCTGCCGAACCTGTCCCAGGACAGGCGTGCCCACTACTGCGTGGACCAGGGAGCAAACCTCGTCATCGGCCATCATCCCCAGGCCATCCAGCCGGTCATGGTGTACATCAAGGGGCATATCGCCTATTCACTGGGCAACTTCATCACCGACGCAAGCACCGCCAGCGCAAGGAAGGGAATGCTGCTCGAGGTTGTTATCACCGACAACCAGATAACGGCGATCAACCGGAAATACGTGCAGATCAACAGCTACTATCAGCCGGTGGTGACAGAGTAGCCATGGCCAACCCCGGGAGCGACAGGAAGATGAAAAACAGATCAGCCGCGGAAAAACTAAGGGAGAGGCTTACGCAGCTGATACCGCTCCGTCACTTTGTCGTCACCGGATACGCGAGGAACGGTCTTTTCCTGCTCATAAAGGCGCTGCGATGGGACAGTACCGCCGAGGTCATCATCCCGGCCTTTACCTGCCCGGTAATCAGGCACACCCTCGCGGAAGCGGGAATTGTCCCGGTCCCGGTCGATGCCGAAGATGACGGAATAAATATTGATCCGGAAAAAATAACCGCCGCAATAACCGCCGACACCAGGGCTATCTACGTGGTGCATACCTACGGCATGACCGCGCAGATAGAAAAGATCTGCGCCCTGGCTAAAAAGCACAATCTTATCGTCATCGAGGACCTGGCGCACGCCCCCTTCTCGCTCTACAGGGGTAAGGCTCTCGGGACCTACGGCGATATCGCTGTTTTAAGTTTCACGAAAAAAATGATCAATTTCGAAGGCGGAGCGGTCGGGACCAATAATACGGGATTATACGCACGAATGGCGATGCTGCAAAGAGAATATGAACGAAAGCGTTCATATTCTCTATTTTTTTTCATCGGGATATTCGTCCGCCTGGTCGGTTCCTGGTGGGAGAGCCGCTTTTCCATAATCGCCCTGCTATTGATGAAACTGAATGATGCAATAAATACCATTATCTACAGAGGCTCCTACGGCATGTCAGTAGATAACGCCTCTTTTTACGCGAGCGAAAGGGGATGCCGCGTCACACTGCGCCGGATTGACCGTCTCTTTTATACATACCGCGGGAATAACGCTGATTACAAAAAACATACCGGTACTGCGCCGGATATCCTGATATATAAGACACACCAGAAAAGCACTGATACGCTGCCTTTCTATATCACGGGTGTTCCTGTCGGCAGGAAGCTGCTGTACAGGCTGATTTCTTTCAGGACATGGCACAACGGAAATAAACCGGGAGCCTATCCCCGTGCGGATTACCTGTATGAAAACTATAGAATATTTTCAAAAGCGGTACTGATGTTTCTTCCCGACCGGAAGAACATCACTATCCGGCTGGTGCGGAAGGGTGATGTGGATATACAGAAAAAGAATATGAAACAACCAGCGTTATCAAACAACAGGGGGATCATATGAAGCTTGTACAGGAAGCTATTGCCAGAACAGTAGAAAGAGAGGAAAAATTCCAGGTGCCCATTACCTGCCGGGACAATTTTCTCGTGGATCAAAAAGGGTTTAATTATTATGTCATTGACCTGAAAAATTCCGATTTCTCTGTGCTCGATGAAATTATCAGCGGGTGCGAAGCGGTTGAGAACGATACCTGGATGGCCCAGGAAGACTTCTATGATTACATAAAGAAAAGCGACATCCTGGTCTACGCCGAAAAGGACAGCCGGATCATCGGCTTCAACCTGGTCTCACTGCTGCTGATTAACGAGTATTGCTTTTACACGATCGATGAAGCGATGGTGCTCAGGGCGTTCCAGGGCAACAACATAGCCCGGAATATCGTTACTGCCACCCTCTGGTGGTTCTTGAAAATAATCGACCTGGACAGCGCGGTAAAGAAAGGAGTCCTGGTGTCAATTTCCAGCAATCCGAAGGTCGTGAATAATTACTTCAAGAATAAATATATCACGCGGATCATGGACAATTCCTTTTATCCCTCGGAGGACCTGGTCACCGTCCATCGCGCCTACCTGGCCAAGAACAATTTTGAACTTGTTGACGCCGACCACCCCTTCTGCGTGAAAAACCTTTTCCCCGGGTCGCAGCAGCTTGACTGGACCAACAGGAGAAACCAGTTCCTTGATGAAGTTAAAAAGCGTATGCCCGCTGACTTTGAGCATACCAGGCGCGGCGACGCCTGGGCCTTCATGGTCGTTACCAACATGCATCTCGCCTATTTCGTAATACGCGCCATTGTGCTGGCCTTTTTCGGGGCGAAGTCCCTGCTCCACAAGAAAATCGGCCTTCTCAGGAACAAGAAGAACCTGGAGACACGGCCCGAACTGACGAGAATCAGGCTCATCGACGGCAAATTCTTCGATGTTCGCCATAATGAGAGGCGGAGGATTGAACGCAGGGTCCACAACACCGGGTGCGGCGCGAACGGGATAGACAGGCGTGCCGGGGACCGGCGGGTCACCGAAAGAAGGTTGTCCATTGAGCCGGCCTTCGATCATTGACAGGCAGTGTGCCGGTTTTACCGGTTATACATCAGCCATTCTATTCAAACAGTGAGTCCAGAGGATGATCGTAAACGCAAGATTGCAGAACACGTGGGACAAACCCTATTCCAGGACACTTTCGGTCAATGAACGTCTGTGGCTTGCGGCCGATATGATGAATCCTCCCTTCGCGATACAGGTGGTATGCGAGGGCTCCGGCGACATAGACGTCCGGGAATGGCGGAAAGCCGTCGAGCTTGCCAGCGCCGCGAATCCGGGAAGCCGGCTGCAGCTGAAGGGCAGGCTCAATTCATGCCGATGGGTGGATTCCGGGGCCACACCGCCGGTGCACGAAATCGACGGCAGCGCCTGGTCCGGTTACGGCCCGGATGGCGCCCCTTTTCTTGAAAAACCATTCCACGTAGCCGACGGCCCCACTTCCGAGGTTCTTGTCATCCACGGCGATCCGGCCCGGATCGTCTTCCGGGCACATCACGCGGTCATGGACAACAGGGGCATTATTTACTGGGCCGAAGAAATATTCCGCGCCCTCCAGGGTAAGCCGCTTCGCGGCTCCTATTCCAGCGTGACGGACTGGGACGTGGCACGGACCTTCCAGTCTGAATACCGCAAACCCTTCCCCCATGACAACCTCTCCCTCACCGGAAAGGCGGAAGGCAATGATCCCGGGATCGTATGGGGCCGCAGGAGCATACCCGGGCATTACCGGCAGCTGCTCCCCCAGGTGGCCTATCATGCCGCGCGGGAGGCCCGCCGGCACGCCGAGGGTAATGTCCGGTTTGCCGTTCCTATCGACCTGAGGGCCCGCATTCAGGGTTTGCGGTCGACGGGCAATCTTTCCATCGGCATCTATATCGACGTGAGACCGGAAACGACGATCGATGAAATAGGATGGGACATAGCCTGGCAGCTCAGGGAAAAACGCGACTGCATGATCGACCGGTGGGACTTTATATATAAATTTATCCCTATCAGCATTCTTGGCCAGGAAGGGACAAGAAGGATAATCGATAATCACGCCAGGGGACTCTACAGCATGTCGGGTATCATCAGCAACGCGGGAAGGCTCCATAAGGAACATTTCAGCGGCGGCGGATTTCACTGCAATACGATATTCGCGATTCCGCCATTTTTTTCATATCTCCCTCTCCTTCTCTGGCTGTACGGGACCAATGATACGGTTGAACTGGTCTATGCCGCCCCGCAGGTTCTTGCCACAAAGGGAAGGCTTGATGAAGCCATTGACCGAATCGTCTCCGAATTGATTCCCGCCAACTACATCGCCAAATACCAGTTTTGAAGGGACACAGGCATGCTTCGGCACAACATCCGTGACATTTCCCCGGCCAGACCCCTTTCAACTGCTTCCCGTTTATGGGTCGCCGCCGAAACGGTCGTGTCGCCCTTCGCAAACCAGGTCATCGTCGAAGGGACCGGCGATTTTGATCCCGGTAAATGGCGGGCGGCGGTTCAGAAAGCATCGGATGCGAACAGGGGCGCACGGCTCGTCCTGAAAGGCTGGCTTGGCTCAAGCCGCTGGGTGGATTCCGGTATCACCCCGCCGGTCAGGGATGTTGACGGTTCAGCCTGGGATGGCACGGGTTCGGACGGAGCGCCGTTCCTCCTGCGCGGTTTTGATCCGCGGAGGGGGCCCTGCTGCGAGGTCCTGCTGATGCACGGGAACCCGGCCCGGGCCGCCTTCCGGAGCCACCACGCAGTCATGGACGGACGCGGGACCATGACCTGGGCCGAGGACATCTTCCGTGTCCTGCGCGGTGAAGAACCGCTGGGCTCAGAGTACGTCATGATCGAGAACGATCTTCTCAACCTGCGGAAAGGGAGAAGGAGCAAGCCGCTCCCCCACCGGTATATCGCCCCGACGGGGAAGGCAGAAGGCCCTGAAATTGATCATGTCTGGAAGAGAAGAACAATCGCCGGTAAGTGTCCCGGGCTCCTTGCAAGGGTGCTGCTGCTCACGGCGCGGGAAGCATGGCGCCACGGCGACGGAAAGGTAAGGATCGGCGTGCCGATCGACCTGCGGCAGCGCCGTGAAGGTCTCAGGTCCACCGGCAATCTCACCAACGCCATCTACATTGACATCGACCGGAACGCGACCGCTGTCGGTATTGCTGATGACATTGCGCGGCGGCTTGCAGAAAGGGCGGATGGCGAAATCACCTGGGAGGACCTTGTTATCCGCCATGTGCCGGTACGCCTCCTTGCCGGGGCCATCAGGAACGAGGGAGCGCGCAACCGGCTGTCAGGACATTTCCGCTTCTCCGGCTTTGTCTCGAACCTGGGCCGCCTTGACAGCGCCGTTTATTCATGCCGCAGCTTTGCCGCGAGCGCCTATTTCGGGGTCCCCGTGTGCGCTCCGATCCTTCCCTTCAGCATGACCCTGTCCGGCCTGGATGACAGGATCGAAATCCTCCTCGTTATGCCCCGCAACATGGCTGCGGGCGGAAGGATGGAGCACGCACTTGACAGGATAGCCGGCGGGCTTTCTGATCATGGTTGACGCTGATTAAGGCTTGACATTAGGAATTTTAATTTATTGTATTATAACCCACATTTCAGTATTGTCCCGCAAGCCCCTTTACGGGGGTGCTGGGGGGAGTTAAAACAAGATGCAGAAGCGATACACCAGAAAACTCTCTTTCAATGAGCGTATTTTTGTCGTAGCGGACAGGCTGTACCCTCCACTGGTGAATCAATTCATATTCGAAGGCACCGGCGTCCTCGACATAGACCACTGGCGCTCCGCCGTCGAAACCGCCTCCGAGGCAAACCCGGGAAGCCGCATGGTCCTGAAAGGCGTCCTGAATACATGCCGATGGGTGGATTCCGGGATAACGCCCCCCGTCATCGAGGCAAACCCGGGAAAATGGGAATGGGACAAGCCGGAAACCGTGCCCTATTTCACAAAACCGCTTTCACCGGAACAGGGCCCGGCCTGCGAGGTGGTTCTTGTCAGGGGCGATCCGCATCGCACCATCTTCCGGACCCATCACGCACTCATGGACGGCATGGGAACCTTCGTATGGATAACGGACATCTTTCGGGCCCTGCGGGGCGAGCCCTGCGCCGGCTCGCGGTCAAACATGACCGATACCGAACTGGCGCGGAGTTTCCAGAAAGAGATGAGAAAGCCTTATCCCACCGAGCATATAGCGCCTACCGGAAAGGCCGAAGGCAGGGAAAGGGGGATGATAACCCGCCGCATCCGTGTCAGGGGGCGATACCACAACCTCCTGGCCCAGGTCGCCCTGCAGATTGCGCGGGAGGCATGGAGCCATTCCGACGGCGTGGTCAGGCTCGGAATACCGGTGGATATGCGGCCCCGCATGCCGGCCCTGGTATCAACGGCCAACCTGACCTACGCCATCTACATCGAAATCAAAAAGAACTCGACCCCGGAATCGATCGCCGGGGACATATCCCGCCAGCTCCGGGAAAAGCGGGAAGGCATGCTTTCCCGCGGCGATGACATGGCGCGGTATGTGCCGATGCGGATCCTGGAAAAGCTGGCAAAAAAAATCATTGAGGACCGTCACAACAAAGGCATCTACAGCCTTTCGGGCCTTGTCTCCAACGTGGGAAGGATAAAACTCACGCATTACCGTGGCGGAGGTTTCGAACCCACGGCTTTCTGGGGCATACCGCCCGTAAACGACTACATCCCTTTCTTCATTGGCCTTGGAGGGTATGATGACGTGATCGAGATGGTGCTTTCCCTGCCGCGGCGGCTGGCGACCCGCAACCGGATCGACGGACTGCTGGAACGAATCATCGCGTCGCTGCAATAAAACCTGTCCGCAGCGTCATGCACAATATCCGGAAATGACCAGACACTATATACGAAAACTTTCATCCACCGAACGGGCTTACCTGGTACTCGGCGACATGTATCCTCCCTTTGCGAACCAGTATTTCTGGGAAGGAACCGGCGTCCTCGATCCGCTACTCTGGCGCGAGGCGGTTGAACAGGCGGCGCAATCGAACATCGGGTGCCGTCTCGCGCTGAAGGGTGTCCTCAACAGGTCCCGGTGGGTCGATTCCGGCATACCGCCCCTTGTGGCCGAAATAGACGGCAGCCGCTGGTCCGGTTTCAGTTCAGATAATGCTGATTTTCTCATGACCGGCTTATCACCGCGGGCCGGAAACGGATGCCAGATACTCCTGATCCATGGCGATCCGCTCCGTGTTGTTTTCCGCACCCATCACGCGATTATGGACGGCCGCGGCACCCAGACCCTGGCGGAGGATGTCTTCCGGGCGCTCCGCGGGGAGCCGCTCATCGGGTCCGAATGCCGCACCGTCGAGCAGCAACTGGCGCGCAGCTTTCAGAAAAAGGGCCGTTCCGCCTCCCCGGCCCGGTATATCGCGCCGACGGGAAGGGCCGATGGAACAGGCAGGGGACTCATCTGGCGCCGGTTCCAGGTCAGTGGCCCCTGCAAAAAAATAGTGGCGCAGGTGGCGGTACTGCTCGCGCGGGAAGCCCGCACCTATTCTTGCGGGCCGGTGCGCATCGGGATTCCGGTTGACCTTCGTCCGAGGAGAAGCGGTCTCCGATCGACAAGCAACCTGACCAATTTCATATACGTTGACATCAATCCCGGAGACACATACCCGGATATTGACAGTACTATCAGGCTGCAGCTGGACGAGCGCCGCGACGGGATGCTGTACCGGGGGGACGAACTGATCCGGTTTATGACGCCTGGATTGGTGCGAACACTGGCGGATAGAAGGATAAAAAAGAACCACGGGACCGGGTCATACAATGCATCGGCCCTGATCTCCAATCTCGGGAGAAAAGATCTCGCTGACTTTTCCGGCGGCGGATTTAACGCGACTTCCTTCTGGGCGATACCGCCCGGCTCCGAGCTTTATCCGTATTCCGTGGTCCTGGCCGGTTATGGAGATACCATCGAAATAATCATAACCATTCCGGAGGTCATGGCAACCAGCGGCCGCTTTGACAGGAGCATCGACGCCCTGGTCCGGGGCCTGGAAACAATTGGCTGATAGTGAGAGGACCGGCCTTTACTTAGCGAAAAGTCTTCCTATCCTCTGCCTTATGGAAAGAACAAACTCAGACCTTCCCGATGTGCAGAAATCATAAATAGTTCGCGCCACTTCCGGGGCGCGGAGGTATCCGTAAAGTTTATGAGGAGAACGGTCGCCGTTGATTTCATAATTATTATAAATAATGGTGTCCGCCGGTGCAACGCCGTGCGAATTCGGCCGGTAATCATCGCCGAGGTTATAGTTGATCGCCACCGGGTCATCAAGGTCAGAAAAATTTTTCCAGCCCTTGAGGATGTTTTCCGGCGTTACCGGCTTCTGCTCCTTCTTGTAATCCCGTTCCTGCTCAATAAGGATTTTCTTGAGTACCAGCGGCATGGCAAGGGGTGATCCTATCGTAATGAGCGTGTTTATTTTGACATCGGGCGTGGTCTGGGTGAGCACGTCATAGGATATAATCGTTCCCATGGAATGAGAAATGAGGAGGATGTCCCTGTTGTGATACTTGCGCAACATTTCCGCCAGCCTCATCCGGATGGCATCCCTTGCAAGTAGCCCCCGGTACCTGGTCACGGGGCAGTCCTTGTGGTAATATAGGTCGAGGTCCTTGAACAGATTCCGTACCAGGATATTGGCGAATTTATCAATATTAATAAAGCTATCCTCTTTGAAGTACATGGTATCGAGCTTCTTTTCAACTTTATCCAGCACCTTCTGCTTCATGCTGCTCGGCTTGAAATGGGCATAATCATCAGGGTTTCCCGGTACATAGGGATCGTCAAAGTAAGTGTCTTTCTTCTTATCAGTTTCATTCGGGTCCTGCGGCGATTCATGCATCAAGTCGGCCCAGTACACCAGTTTGAGGGTGAAGGGAGTACCCTGCTTATGTATGGTTTTAAAACCTTCGCGGATGGATGTCCTGCACCATTTTTCCAGCAGGTCTTTCGGAGGCTTATTGGCCAGACCATGGATGCAAATAATAATCTTTTTTCTAAACAATTTATCAAATATGCCCATGATCAAAGGCCTCCATTGTATTAATAAATGATACTGGTCTGTTTATGCTTATATCTAGCGGCACAGGTCATGGTCTGTCCAGAATTTTGTGATATGACTGCTATTTTTTCATTATTCCAGGGTCAGAGTAACCGGACCACCGATAACTATCGGTATATCCGGGGGTCAGGGCAAGACACGCAAATCAATAAATTAACCTTGACACTCATGCAGGCCATGAAAAAAAAGATTGTCCGTTACCGGGCCCTGTCACTTAAAAACGGCGAACTTGTACTCTATATTGATGTGCTCGTGGTGAGGTGAAAACTCCCGGTAATAGAGGAGATCTTTAATAATTCTGGCATATGGTCCGCATGCATAGAATCATACTTATCCTTTTACTTTTTCAACTTGGCCTTTTCCTGGTACTGGTATCGCCGGCCTTGTCCCTGGACCAGGTGGTAAAGCTGTATATCTGCCAGACCGAACACGACCTGGAAGAGATCACTTCCTGGGAGTATTCAGCCCCTGAAAAATACCGGCAGGCGACAAAAAACGGAAAGCTTACGCCGCTTGACGCTGCGCAGGAATCGGCCGGGAACCTGGTAGCAATGGAAAAGATACAATGCGATGCCGAAAACAAAGTCGCCATCCAGAACTATCGCAATGAAAATGATCCGGGCACAGCCTTCATGCGCCGGATGGAAGGCCCCGAGCTTGAACAGTACTGCCCCCGCACAATAAAGAAATACGGCCACCCCTGCCGGTAAATGGCCCCTGCGGGGGCTTTTTAAGGGGCTTAGCCCCTTAACCCCAATGAATAATTAAGTCATACAACTGGCGCGCTCAAAGCCTCTGTGAGATATTCCTTTATACCTTCTGCTTCAGCTCGTTATACAGCATCTTTGCCATGCCCAGGTTGGAATTCCGGGACAGGCTCAGGGCGTACTCATCGTACAGCATATCCTCAAAGATCTCCTCGGCGAACCCGCCGTTCATCCAGCCGCTCTTCTGCACGGTCTTGCGCATTTCCTTGAGCATCCTGCCGACCAGGAGCGATTCCATCTCGATGCAGGCGTCCCAGAGGCGTTTATCCTGCCCTGCGTGCTTCGTTGTATCGGCCGCCGGGCCGCTGCCGCCGGTCCTGACCGCTTTTGACAGGACACTGGTAAAGGACTCGCCGCCGGTGTCGGCAGTCGATCCCGCTTTCGCCGGGACCCGCACCAGTTTTGACGCGATATCCTCATCCTTGATCCTCAGATCCATGAGTGGTGTTGTGCCCTGGGCCAGCATATGTTACCTCACAATCAATTCGGCGTGGAGAGCGCCGGAAGCCTCCAGCGCTTTCAGTATGGATATAATGTCAACCGTGGTGGCGCCGGTGGCGTTCAGCGAATCAACAAGCTCTTTCACCGTCGCCGAGTCCTTCATTTCCGCCGCGGAGACCTTCTTGCCGGTTTCTTTTATTTCCACGGTGAGCCCCTCGCGGCTCACCATGGCGGACGATATCTTCACCTCGCCGCCGGTGACGATGGTGCCGTCACGCTCATTAACCACGACCTTGGCGCGGTACGCGGGGGTAATTTCGATATTTTCAATGGTCGATATGAATTCCGGAATGCTTACGTTTTTGAGCAGGCTGAGCTGGATTCTTCCGCCGCTGGCCAGCACCGGCTTCGATTCGGGATACTTGTTCGCCACCGCCTTGATGATGCTGTTCCCCACGGTGTAATCCCATTCCTTGAGGACAATGAATATCTTGTATTCGTTCTCTTTATCTTCTTTATCGTGGAACACGATTTCAGGATGTATTTCGCGCTCCACCACCGCGCCGCCGTCGACCTGTGCGACGGTCCGGACCGTTCTGCGCTCATTTTTTATCCGCGGCACAGAAAGTGTTCCCTGGGCCACCGCATAGATGACCCCGTCCCCTCCCCGGAGCGGCGACTGGATCAGGATTCCGCCTTCAAGTGACTTGGCGTCGCCGATGGAGGATACCGTAACGTCAATCCGGTCCCCGATACGTACGAAAGCGGGGAACCTGGCCGTGACGAGCACCGCCGCCGTATTGGCCGAGGTGATGTCATCTCCCTCCATGCCGAGGTTTTTCAGCAGGTTCTTCAGGGAGGCCTTGGTAAGGGGGGATTTCCGCGTGTCGCCGGTGCCCGCGAGCCCCACGACCAGGCCGTACCCGAAGACCTGGTTCTCCTTGAGACCGTCTATGTAGGATATGTCCTTGATCTTGACCGATACCTCGGCATTGCCGGATACCGCGGCCATGAGCAGTATAAAAACAATGACAGCAGCTTTCTTCATATACCTCACCGCGTGAGCTCCCCGAGCATTTTCCTCAAATAATCTATGATGATGGTCTGTTTTTCCTGTTCGGTCAGGCTGCTGCTGGCGGCCTCGTCCTTTTTAAGCGGAGGCCGCTGGATGTTGATACCCTGCTTGATGCCCCGGATCTCCAGCGTGAAATCAGCGACGCTGTTGGAATCGACCGCCCTGCCTTTCATCATGGCGGGGTCCACCAGGCCGGTCACGGTTATGATATTGGTTACCCCGTTCATGGTGTAGGTGCGGCTCCCTGCCACGTTGAGCATGGGGCCGACCCTGTTCAGGACCCGCGTGGCCACGGAAAAGGCCAGTTTACCCTTGGCCGTGAACTGGGTGCTGTCGTCATTGTTTATCTTCTTCTGTGCCGCCACTCTCGGAAGGAACCCGGTGATGGTCACATCCGGGTTTGACGACACGATGGAATTGCTCTTGTCGCTCATGGAAAGGTTGAACTTCATGTCTGAAACGTCAAAGACATTGACGACGACCACGGTGCCCACCTTGATGTCCCCTTCCGATGTGTAGGGGTTCCTGTCCTTCCAGATGGTCCTGGCGTTCAGGATGCACCCGAACAGGACAATAACTATATATGCAATCAACGCTTTTTTCATAATTCCAGCTCGACCACCCGTTCATTCAATATCCTGCCTCGTGAAACGGCCTGGCCCTTCAGCTTCACCGGGATCTCGTCGCCGACTGCGCCGTCCTGCAGCGCCGTCCCGGCTTGCTCAACGCGGACATGGGAATTGACGACCTGGAACCGCACTGCTTTTCCCCTGCGCACAACGATCCGGGGCTCCTCCGGGACCGCGGCCGCCTCGACCACGCTCACCCGGACACCGCTCCCGTAAATATTAACGCGCCCTTCAACATGACCCTTCACGAGATCCAGCAGTTCCTTCCGGTCAATATACCCGTCAGCGAAAAGCCCGTCTGCAATCTCAATTGAACCGATCTGCGCGGTTTCGGCATCGCCGTCAATCCTGCCCAGATCTGACAGGACGAGTGCGTTCCTGCCGCGGTCAACCCGCGGATACAGGTACAGGTTTACTTCCGCGAAGGCGGCCGTCCCGGCCAGGAGCAGCGCGAGGGTCGCGCAGAAAATCCTCATTACCTCTTCAATCCTATCGCGGTTGCCAGCATCGAATCCGAGGTCTGGATGGCCTTGGAATTCACTTCGTAGGCCCGCTGGGCCACGATCATATTCACCATCTCCTCGACGATCTTGACATTGGACATCTCCAGGAATCCCTGGTGCGTCTTGGCCATGCCGTCGATGCCCGGCATGCCGGCAATCTCCTCGCCCGAGGCTGGCGTGATCTTGAACAGGTTGCCGCCGATGCTCTGGAGGCCGGCGGGATTGATGAAGCGGTAAATCTCCATCTGCCCCACTTCGACCGGGTCCTCCTCGCCCACGACCTTGACCGTCACCTTGCCGGTCTGGCTGATGGCGAGGCTCTCGGCGATAAAGTTCTCCGGCAGAACCAGCGGGGGCTCAAGGAGGTATCCGTTCGCGGTAACCACCTGTCGGTTTGAATCTATCTTGAAAGAACCGTCACGGGTGTACGCGAAGGTCCCGTCATAGAGCTGTATCTTGAAAAAGCCCTCTCCTTCGAGGGCGATATCGAGCTTGTTTTCCGTGGACTGGAGGCTGCCCTGGGAGAACATTTTCTGCGTGGCCGATACCTTCACGCCATGTCCCACCTGGATCCCGGTCGGCACTTCGGTAACTTCCGTTGCCGGCGTGCCCGCCATGAGAAGGGTCTGATAAATGAGGTCCTCGAACTCGGCCCTCATCTTTTTGAAACCGGTGGTATTGACGTTGGCAAGGTTATTCGATATGGTGTCGATATTGAATTGCTGCCCCACCATGCCTGACGCCGCGGTCCACAATGATCTCATCATAATTGTTCACCCCTGTGCGAAATTAGTATGCCCTTTCAGAGCTGCTGATTGTCAAAAAAACAATTGACTTATACATATTTCCAACTAACGATAGTCCAATCTAACTCTCTTTTTATTTTCGGATAAAAAACTCCCGGAAAATACGATTTTTTACTTAAAAATCACTATTTTCACTGATTGCGGATAAGGTATTTTTATTCGGAATAATACATTTTGCGTTAAATTACACCAGGAGATATTTCATTATGGCACAAAAGGTACTATGCGCATTATCATGCTGCCTCGCCCTGCTACTTGGATGCGCCGGGGCGGATCAGAATCTTAAACGCGAGACCACCGATCTGGCGAAAAGCATAATCATAACCGGCGGCCCGGCCGGGACAACATATAAAGCATACTGGCCCGATAAGTCATTGAAGGCAGAAGGACCGGTTGCGGGAAACAAAAAGAACGGCCTCTGGAAAATGTATTTCAGGGGCACCGGCGGCAAATTGGTCATGGCGGAGATCAATTTCAAAGACGATGTGATCGACGGCAAGATGAAGGAATTTTATCCCTCCGGAAAGTTGATGGTTGAATCGGAATACAAAAACGGCATACTTCACGGCCGGTACATGTCCTATTACGAATCGGGATTCGGCAGGATAGAGGCGTTCTTCAAGGAAGGCAGGAAGAACGGTAAATCCTTCGAGTATTACGATAACGGCAACACGAAAGAGAACGCCTACTACCAGAACAACCTGCGCCATGGCATGTCCACCAGTTTCTACTATAATGGCAAGCGCGAGGCCATGGGCCGCTACATCGCAGGAAAGAAAAACGGCTTGTGGGATCATTTCGATCAGGAACTGGGAATGCTGGAAGCGCGGGGCATGTACTCCAATGATAAAAAGACCGGCAAGTGGACCTTTTACGATAAAACAGGTAAAGTGACCGAGAAGAAATTCGACTAATCCTCCTTAGAACCTCATCCCCTAACCCCTTCTCCATCAAATGGAGAAGGGGGATATAGAATTAAGTAACTAATGAAAAACCCTCTCCGTTTACGGAGAGGGTACGCGAAGCGCGGGTGAGGTCCCGCGCATCATGCCTTCTATAGAAAATCAGCCAGCTCGAGTACAAACCGCTCCGAATCCTCCCATCCGAGACAGGCGTCGGTTATCGATTTCCCGAACTCGTTCCCCGACGGGTCCTGGGCACCCTCCAGGAGATAGCTCTCGACCATGAAGCCCTTTACCATCTTCTTCAGAAGCTCGGAGTACTTTATACTCCTCATGACTTCCATGATGATGCGCGGCTGTTCCCGGTATTTCTTGCCGGAGTTGGAATGGTTCGCGTCAATGATGATCGACGGATTTTCCAGCGACCGGTCAAGGTACATTTCGGTAAGAACTATCAGGTCCTCGTAGTGATAGTTGGGGAAGTGATTCCCGTACCGGTCCACGGAGCCGCGGACCACGCCATGCGCCAGGGGATTGCCGCTGGTGGCTACTTCCCAGCCGTTATAGACAAAGGTATGCGCCTGCTGCGCGGCATAGATCGAATCGATCATGACCCGCAGATCCCCGGATGTGGGGTTCTTCAGGCCGACGGGCACGTCCAGGCCGCTCACGGTAAGTCGGTGCTCCTGGTTCTCAACGGAGCGCGCGCCGACCGCCACGTAGGACAGGATATCGGCCAGGTACGGATAGTTGCCCGGATAAAGCATCTCATCGGCGGCGGTCAGGTGCGAAATCGACAGCGCCTTGATGTGCA
>CAZZHU010000028.1:0-32612 GCA_964654045.1 uncultured Leptospirales bacterium | reverse complement strand
TCCCATGACCTTCAACGACGTGCTGGGGCTCACGGCCAAGTACAACGTGGCCCGCATGCTCGAACGCGACGATTTCGACAAGCGCTACAAGGGCGGGGTGCCCATTACCATACTGGAGTTCATGTATCCGCTGGTCCAGGGATACGACTCCGTCGTTCTGAAGGCGGACATCGAGCTGGGCGGCTCTGACCAGAAGTTCAACCTCCTGGTGGGCCGCGACCTCCAGCGCGAGTACGGCCAGGAGCCGCAGGTCATCATGACCGTACCCCTCATGGTCGGCCTCGACGGCGTCCAGAAGATGAGCAAGTCCCTGAACAATTACATCGGCATCAACGAACCCCCGAAGGACATTTTCGGCAAGGTCATGTCGATCTCCGATGACCTCATGTACCTCTATTACGAGCTTATAACCGATGTTCCCCGCGACAAGATCGCGAAGTTCAAGGAGGGGGTCCGGAACGGGACCGTCCACCCGCGGGACGTAAAGGTGAACCTGGCGAAGAACATATGCGCCCAGTTCTATGACGCGGAAACGGCGGAGCACGCCGCCGCCGAGTTTGACCGGGTTTTCGCGAACAAGGAGCTTCCCGACGAGGTCCCCGAGTACCGGCTGCCGGACGGCGAAAAGGGCGGGGGCCGCATCTGGATCGTCAAGCTCATGGTCCTTGCCGGCACCGCCGCCTCGAACGGCGAGGCGCGGCGTCTCATCAAGGGGGGCGGCGTCACCTTCGGCGGCGAGAAAATCGCCAGCGAGGATCATGAACTGGCCCTGCCCGCCGAGGGTATCCTCAAGGTGGGCAAGCGCAAATTCGTGAAAATCATCGGGTAAACAATGAAGGCGCGCAATCGTTTGCGCGCCTTTTTTTGCAATGGGGGAATGATTCCCGCTTGCGCTGCATTGACATCAGGAATAAGATTGTCCAATTATGATTTTTTCTTAAAAAATTTTATTAATTCGTAACCCCTGCTGGTAATACATGTCAAATTCAGATAGTGAAGATCTCCAGGTTATTGATAAGGTCCTGTCCGGCGACGTCGATGCCTTTTCAGGCATTATCGAAAAGTACAAGGATAAGACCTTCAACTACGTCTATTCACAGGTAAAGGATTATGACGAGGCCCTGGACATTACCCAGGAGATATTTATCATGACCATTGAAGCGCTCCGTTCATTCAGGCGGGAGTCGAAGTTTTCGACCTGGTTTTACAGCATCATGGTAAATTACTGCAAGAATTACCGGAAAAAAAACAGCAGATACAACCTGGTTTCCATCAACAACTCGCGGGGAGACGATGAATACGACCTGCAGCTGCCTGATGAGCGCGAAAATCCCGAGCAGGAAGTCATCATGAATGACTCCATCAGGATCGTCCGGGAGGAGATTGCCACGCTGCCTGACGACTACCGGGAGATCCTGGTATTGCGCGATATTGAAGGGCTTTCATACAATGAAATCGCTGAGATTCTGAATATATCATTGTCCAATGTGAAGGTACGGATTCACAGGGGAAGAGAATTCTTAAAAAACAGATTACTGGCGAGGGGATTGATATGAGCGGCAGTCATATTCCATTTGAAAAGCTGTCAGACCTGTACGATGATGAGATCGGTTCAAGGGAGGAAAAGGCGTCCCTGCTGCGCCACCTCGCTTCATGTGAGGCCTGCGCCCTTGAATACGGGAGGCTGGGAAAAACCATGCGCCTGTGCCGGGAGGCCGCCGCTTCCTCCGCCCCCCTGGAAAACCTCGCGCCCCGGACCATTGCGAAAATAAAATCATCGAAGAAGAAAAGACAGTTCCTGAAATCCATGCCGGCCATGGCCGCCTCCATCCTGGTCATCGCGGGCATCGGCCTGTTCAACGCCGGCATCATCGGCGTCCATAACAGGCCGGACATTGCCGGCGAGGGTTCGCGGCGCTCCTACAGCGAATCGGAGCGGGTCATAGAGATCATCCGCGGCCACAAGGCTTCCATCGCCCAGGTCACGGACGAATACGTGGAGGGCACCGTGGCGATATCTTCCTTCGACAAGCTGAAAAAAGAGCTGGGATCGCGGAAGGTCGCCTACATGATGGTAGAGGATGCAGGCGAGGACACGGGCGCGTCATGGAGCAACCCTATTGAAAAAGTGGGCCTTGACGGCGGACCGGTCATTTCCGAGGCGAAGCCGGACGGCAGGATTGCCGGCGCAGGCAAGAGGTATGTAAGGTTCCGCGTCTTCCGATAAATTACTCCGGCGTCATTAAGCACCCCCGGGCCCCTTCCGGGTAATCGACAGGCGCGGCTTCCGAACCGCGCTTATTTATATGGGCGGCATGCCCGCATGTATGTAATCCCCGGCAGTCGTTATGTATCCCCCGCAGACTCCCTGCGAGCTGTAGAGCGATGAGGTGTGGCTCATTTCATCATAATCAGCCTGGGCGTCCTCGATCAGTATGATGTGATAACCGCGGTCTGACGCGTCCCGCGCGGTGGTTTCCACGCACTGGCTGGTTGACAGTCCGGTGAAGACGAGGGTCCCGATGCCTTTCTTCCTGAGGATGTCATCGATAACGGTCCCGGTAAAGGGGCTGAAGGTTGTCTTGTTGATCACGGTTTCCGAGGGAAGCGGCCTGAGTTCGCCGATGATATCGGCGCAGGGATCGCTTTCCAGCGGGTACACGCTGTCGAAACCGGCGCGTTTCCCCTTCTGATATGTTTCCCTGAAGAAATGGTGAAGGTCCTCCCGCCCGGGGTCGACGCCGCAGAGACGCAGAAAAATAACGTGCTTTGATTTTATCCGGAACGCTTCCACGAGGCGGCGGATATTGGGGATAACGACGGTGTCACAGCGCGTGATGATATAGTCGAGGCATCCCGGCTGGAGCGTGCTGAAATACCGGTAATAGGATGAATCCCGCCTGAGATAATAGTTCTGCATGTCGACGACGATCAATGCTGGCGCGGCGCTGTCCACTGTTCCGGCCCCCGCCTGAATTTATTTTTTCGCGAGGTAATCCATGGTCTCGCGGAATTCACCGTAGAATTCCTGCAGTTCGTCGTTTTTCCGCAGCGGCCTGAATTTCGGGCTTGCGCCACCGCGAATTTCCTTCAGGTAGCTGGTCATTACGTAAATGGGCCCGGAAATCTTGTGGGAGAAGAAAATAAACTGGAAGAATATTATTCCTGCCTGGATCACGGTCATGACGATGAGGATGTACAATACTATGAGGCTGTTTTTCTTTATCTTTTCATGGTTGTCGTTGATCCTGTTCGTGATCTTCAGGTTTTCCTTGAACGCGGCATCGCATTTTTGCACGATCGGGTTGCCGGGGTCCTGGAGCGCGGGAATCGCCATGAACATGTCGAACATGCTGTCCTGCGTGTCTATAATGGCGGTGATGTTCTTGTTGTTGTCGTTTATCAGCTGGTTTGAATTGCCGGCAAAATACAGGAGCACGGCGCATATGGCCAGGGTGGTGATAAGGGGCAGTATGATAGCGCGTATTGACACCCTGAATTGAAATTTTTTATCAAGAACGTATTTTTTTCTTGTCAAAGCCATATGCAACCTCAATGCTTAAGGAAAGTATGGGTGCGCCGGGGAGGTGCAGGCCTCCCTCCAGACCTATATATAGGAGCAGCCAGTCATATTAGTCAATGATTTTTGCGGTTGATTATTGAACCGGGATATATTTTTTTCATTTTATTGTATACGCCCTGTGCCGCGCCCGCCGCGGCTGGAATGAAGGCAACATCATAACCAGGAAGCCATGACGCCATGAATACCATCAGTATTTTCATATCATTGGCCGCATCCGCGATGATGATATTTGCCGTGATCTTCGTTCTGGTCAAGGACTGGCAGGATCAGGTCATGCGGTATTTCGCGTTTCTTACCACATCCGGTCTGACCCTGGTTTTTACCATGTTTTTAACCTATGCGTTCCCTGATTATTTTGACCTGACCCTCATGAACAAGATCACCCAGCTGTCGACACTGATGACATTTTCGAGTCTTTTCTGCATGTCCTTCGTCTTCCCAAAAACCGCCAAACGGTTTCCCTTCTGGATATTGTTCCTCATCCTCGTTCCCGCGATCGTGATGGGGGTGACGGTTGTTTTTACCGATTTCACCATAACCAGGGCATATTTTAAGGACGGGAAATTTGTCCGGGATTTCAATCAGGATTTCCCCGGTTACACCATCTATGCTGCCCTGGCGTTCATGTACGTCCTCTCGGCTCTGGGCGGTTTTGTAAGGAAATACATCATTACAAAAGAATATATCTACCGGCTCCAGATGCGCTACCTTTTCCTCGGCTCCACGGTATCCATGACGCTGGCCTCGTTTTTCTCCATCATCATGCCGGGTTTTTTCGGCCGCGCGGAGCTCTATGTCATCGGCCCTTCGGTCGCTGCAGTCTTCACCGTCTTTTCTCTTTTCTATTCGATTATCGCCTATAACATGTCCGATATTACGACGGTCGTGCACAAGACCTTCGTGTATACCGTCATCTCCATGGTTATATCCCTCCCGATTTTCGGGATCGTCTGGGCTTATAGCCGTAAACTATGGATACTGGGGGATATCCCCTATTACATTATAGCCGGTGTCGTGGTCATTGTCTTTATCCTTTTTTCCGTGTATATCCAGCCCTTCGTCGACCGGGTCTTCAAACGCAAGCAGTATGCCTTCGGTTCCGTTGTCGATAGATTCGTGCGGGACATCGCGGAAGAGAAAAACCTTGACGACATTATCCGGCGCACCGTGGACACTCTTCGGGACGGTCTCTCCCTCGGGCACGCCTTCTTTATCCTGCTCAATGACCAGACCCGGAAATACGAGCTGTTCTACTTCAAGGGGGGGCAGGATAAACCGCAGCTCCCGCCGATCGATCGGAACGCGTCCATCATCCGCTGGTTTGTTCGCAACCAGGACATCCTTCAGCTGTCGCGGGTCTATACCGACGACAAGTCGTTCGCCGAGGTCCGCGATGAGATCGCCTCGTTCTTCAATGACAACGGGATACAGGTCATCCTCCCCGTGTACCATGAGCGCTACGTGGTGGGGCTCCTCTGCCTGGGCATGAAGGAAACCCTTGCCGGATATCATACAGACGAGATTGATAAGCTCCAGCAGTTTTACCTGAAGAGCAGCGATTTCATATCGACGGCCCTTACCTACCAGAAAGCCATGCAGGAGCAGATGGTAACAAGGACCATCGACATATCATCGCGGATCCTCAATAATGCCATGCCCGTTTCATTGCCCAACATAAACAATATCAAGTTCGGCGCCTTCATCATTCCGAAGTACGCACAGGGGAGCGACTATTTCGATTTCATCCGGCCTGGTGAACAGGGGGTCGGCATCATAGCGACGGACATATCCGGCGTCGGCGTCAACAGCGCCCTCTATTCGGTGCTGCTCCGCTCCGCCTTTCATTCCAGCATTCTCGATGCACCGTCGACATCAACCGTCATCGGCAACATGAACAGCGTCCTGTGCGACTACGGCAAGGGCAGGGGCGAGCTGGTCACCGCCTATTACCTCTATTATGACATACGGTCGATGCGCCTCATGTACACCAACGCGGGCTATCCCGCCCTGGAGGTGTTCAGGATCGAAAAGAATAATTTCGACACCTTCGACACGGAGGGGATCCCCCTCGGATACGAGCCGAACGCCACCTACGGCATCGGGAGGACCAACCTGGTGCGGGGCGATATAGGCATTCTCTATTCCAAGACCCTGACCACGTCAAAGAACCAGAAGGGCGAGGAATTCGGCCTCCTCAAACTCCGGAATACCGTCATGGAGCTCAGGACGCGCAACGCCATGGATATCGCGGCGCAGATAAAGAATTCATTTGAATCCTTCATGGGATTGCTTTCTCCCGCATCCGACGTGGTCGTTATCGTATTCAAGATAGTGTAACTCGCAATCTATCACCTGTATCTATAGGCCCTCCTGTCCCCCCGGGGGGCATGAAAGAATGATCTACATTCACCCCATGGACTACCTCCGGGATTTGAGGGGCAAAATATAATATTCCCATTTGAGAGGGTGGAGAAAGGTATAAATTTATAAATTTTTATGCATAAATAACTAAAAATTTCCAGTTCTATATTGACGTTTTAGAATATTTTGTATAAAATATATATAACAATATTAGTTAATCTAGTCGGCCTGTTTAACAAATGAAATAATTATAATTAAGGTAAGTACCCGGTTCCGCCTGACGTGTGTGCTCGCGCGGATAGCGGGAAACAGTCTGATGGGACGCTATTATTGATATATACAAAACTATACAGAGAGCACCTGCGCGGAGGCTGAGATGAGTAATAAGGGAACCCAGATCAATCGGGCCTATATCGGTGAGGGAGATGACGTGTATCTCGCGAATTCGATTTTCGGCGAGGATTGCTGTCATGAGCTTAAGGAAATTGACAAGCATGAGGTTATCGTCAAGATCTGCGAAATACTCGGACCCAATCCGTCAAACCTGCAGCTTGCCGAAGAGATACTGGACCAGGTGAAATTCGAGATAGCGCGGTTTGTCATCCACCACGAGTACTGCCGGTGCAACAGCGTGCGATCCCAGCTGCTGCTGTGGCTTGACAGCAAGATAAACCCGGATAACGCTCGGAAGCTGTCGACGTTCATGGACAAATACCTGAAATAGACGGAGATGCAAATCCGTTGAGCGGTGCATGCCCCCTGTCGCGGGGGCATTTTCGTTTAACGAGACCAGTTGAATACGCGGGAATGTTCAGAAGTGAATAACCGGTCCCTCCTCATCCATACCTGCTGCGCGCCCTGCATAAGTTACGTGTACGAACTGTTCGCCGGCACCCATGACGTGACTGTTTTTTATTACAATCCCAATATCGCGCCGCGGGGCGAGTACGCGCGGCGCCTTTCCGAACTGGAGCGATTCGGCCGGATCAAGGGATTCCCCCTTGTCGAGGGCCATTATGACGCCGGCGAGTGGACCGCGCGGGTGGAACCCTACCGCGGGCTCGGCGAGCGGTCCCGGCGCTGCTGGGAATGCTACCGCTTCAGGCTGGAGGAATCCTTCAGAATGGCAAAGGAGCTGGATATTGCCGCGGTGACGACGTCCCTCTCCATCAGCCCCCACAAGGACGCGGTCATGATAAACCGCATCGGCAAAGAGCTCGAGGCCATGCACGGGGTCGGTTTCATTGAAGGCGATTTTAAGAAGAAGGATGGATACCGACGCAGCGTGGAGCTGTCGCGTGAATATGGATTTTACCGCCAGAGCTATTGCGGATGCATCTACTCAAAACTCGAGAGCGAGGCCCGCGCGCACGGGGCGCGGGACGGGGTCAGTTGACCCACCGGATACCGTCGTAATTCCTCACCTTCAGCCGTTCAAAGTGCTTTTTCCATTTCCGGTCTATGCGCGCGCCGGCGAGGTCGGCGTTGGTGAATTCCGCGCTTTCCAGGGTGGCGCCGTCGAGGTTTGCCTTGGTCAGGTCGGCGCTGTTCAGGTTTGCTCCCTGGAGGTTGGCCTTGTGGCAATTGGAATCGCGCAGGTCCGCGTTGATCAGGTTCGCGTTATTGAGCCTCGCGTCGCTCAGGTTTGTCTGGGTGAGGCTGGCGCCCGAGAGGTCGGCGCCCGAGAGGTCGGCGCCCTTCAGCCGGGAGCCTTCCAGCTTCGCGTTCCTGAGGCAGGCGTCTTTCATAAACGCGCTCTCCAGGTTGGTCCAGACCATGACCGCCCCGGAGAGGTTGCTGTTGTCCAGCTGGGCCCCGCCGAGATTCGCCTTCTGAAGATTGGCGTTCTGCAGCACGGTCCATGACAGGACGGCGCCTCCCAGGTCGGCCTCCTCCAGGTTGATGCCGGCGAGGTTCGCACCCAGGAGGTCAGCCCCGTTCAGGTTGATGCCCGCGAGGTCTGCCCCGGCCAGGTTAGATTTTGCCAGGACCGCACCCTTGAGGCGGATGTTCTGCAGGTTGCAGCGGGCCAGGTTGACCCTGACGAGACGGGCCTTGTTCAGGTTCGCGTTCTTCAGGTTGGCCCTCCTGAGGTCCGCCCAGGTAAGGTTCGCTCCGTTCATCTGCGCGCCGCTCAGATTGGCGCCTTCCAGGTTCGCGCCCCTGAGGTTCGCGCCGATCAGGTTGGCGCTCCGCAGGTCGGCGCCCGAGAGATTCGCGTTGCTCAGGTTTGCCTCCTCGAGCCGGGCGTTCGGGAGTTTTGCGCCGCGGAGCTCCGCGTTGCTGAGCTCGGTCTCGCCGCGCATCAGGTAGTTGTAATCGCTTTTATTCTGGCCCGGGGCGAGCATGCAGCCCGGGATGCAGCCGAGAATTGCGGCAAGGGCCGCGGGTATAAGAATTCGATGTATCATGGCACCGTCTCTGGAATTTTTTTTTCTACTTGCTTTCCGTATCAACCACTTCCTCGCCCTGGCTGTTCATGCGCTCCGCTTCCCGTATCTTCGCTTTATCCTGTTCCGTGAGCCGGGCCCCCTTCTTCATGAGCGCGCCGGCGATTTCGCCGTGTCCGTTTATCATGGTTTTCATGACCGCGGTAAGACCGGACTTGTCGGCCTTGTTGACGTCGGCGCCGCTGTCGATAAGGATGTCGATTGTTTCCGTCTGGCCGTCGGCCGCCGCTTTTATAAGGGCGGTCTGGCCCGAATTGTCCGATGCGTTGACGTCGGCGCCATTCGCGAGGAGGAGCCTGGCGATATCGGCATTGCCTTCAGCGGAGGCGTTCATGAGCGCGGTGGAGCCGTCGGTGCTCCTGGCGTTGACGTCGGCGCCGCCTTTGACCAGGACGTCGGCGATGTCGCGGTAATCCTCCTCGGCCGCGATGATAAGGGCCGACCTGCCCGGGTTGGCTTCTTCCCTGGCGTTGACGTCGGCGCCTGCCGCCAGGAGCTCGCTTACCCTTGCGGCGTTGCCCTGGGTGACGGCGTCGATGAGCTGCCTGCTGATTTCAGATTTTTTCGAACAGGATCCGATGACGAGGAACATCATCGCGATCGATACCACAACCTTGTTCATCGGGGTGCTCCCTGTATGGAAATGTCGCAGCCGCGCTGCGGCGCTTCTTCACCGCCGCATGGCTGATGGGTGTATAATTGATAATCTCCGATAAAAGTCAAATACATTTATAGGATTGCATGGGTTGGAAGCCGGGAACCACCGGTAAAAACTTCTTGCATAAATTGAGGGATCATTCATGGTGACGAAGCTTCATTCATTCAGAGCCGGCCCGGTACCGATAATAGGTCCCGCGATAGACGTAATGCGGCATCCTGGCTTACGGATCGGGCAACCGGGGGACGGGCCGGCACTGCGGTATGGCTTCTCTCCGGCGAGAGGATCATGATGAAACATTTCATGCGCTTCAAATATCCTGAATGAAATAAAGACGCCTCCCTTTATCAGCATTTCAGATTACGTTATCAAAGGAAATGATTATGAACAAAGTTGCAATGGTGTACCCGTCAAGGGAAAATGTGAACATGGGGGAGATCATGCTGTATAATCCCCTCGCCCTCGGTTATCTGGCGCGTCATACCCCTGAAAACTACAAGCTGACCCTGTACGATGAATACGGGGGAGATGTTTTCGATCCTGATACCGTGGACGCGGACCTTGTCGCCGTCGCGGCCATCACACCGGAGATCACCCGGGCGTACCACCTCGGCGACCGCCTCAGAAAGCGGGGCATCAGGACCATTATCGGGGGCGCCCATGTCACCGCCCTCCCGGAGGAGGCGCTCAGGCATTACGACAGCGTGTGCATCGGTGAAGGGGAGGAGCCGTGGAAGAAATTTATCAGGGATTTTGAAAAAGGAAAGACGAAGGAAACCTATTTCGGGCCGATGGACGTTCCCCTTGATAACCTCGGCACCCCCCGCCGGGACATGTGCCATCCCAATTACCAGTTCCCTTCGGTCCTGACCTCGCGCGGGTGCCCTTACAGCTGCTCCTTCTGCTACCTCACTGTGTTCAAGCAGAGAAAATACCGGACCATTCCCCATGAGACCATCATCGAGGACTTCGACACGGTACAAGACACCTATGCCGTGATACTCGTCGACGAGAATTTTATCGGCTATTCCGACGAGGACCGTGTTAACCGCAAGATACTTCTGGAAAAAATGATAAAGAAGAACTACAGGTTCGTGTGGGGCTGCCAGACGACCACGACAATCGCGCAGGACCAGGAGCTGATGCAGCTCATGTACCGCGCCGGGTGCCGCGCCGTATTTGTCGGCTTTGAGTCCATCGACGAGGAAAGCCTGAAGCTGGTGCGCAAGAACCACAATGTCGGTCTTAATTACAGGGAAATAGTCGCCAAACTCCATGACAACAACATAGCCGTCATAGCCTCCACCATACTCGGCCTCGACACGCACGGGAAGGATTATCCGAAAAAGCTCATCAAGGCCCTCAGGGAATCAAAGGCCGATTTCCCCCGCGTTTTCTTCTGCACTGCCTGGCCGGGAACGCCATTCTTTGACGACATGGAGAAAGAGGGCAGGACGAGCCATAACTGGGACGAGGTGCGCAAAGACGTTCCGTCGATTGAGTTCAAGCACTTCACGAAAGAGGAAGCGATCGCGGCGAAGAAAGAGATAATCAACGCTTTTTTCAATGTCCCCAACATACTTCGGATGGTCCTGAGGTGGATGTTCAAGGACCGGTCGCTGATGAAACTCTACCTGAATATGGTGGTGGGGTACCGTATCCGGGATTACAGGCAGAAAAAGCGGAAGGCCATCCAGGCCTGATCTCTGAAGCTCAGTTGCCCCTCCCTCGATGGGAGGGGTTGGGGAGGGTGATTGATGAACCGTTGATAATGAGCGGTTATTTCACCCCCACCGAACCTCTCCCCTCAAGGGGGAGGGCTTATGCGTTTTTTTAGGCAATCTAACAGCATTTCTATTACTACACAACACCGGCCTCACGACTTTATCCCCTCTGCCGTGTAATGTTTCAGAATCCGCCATGCCGGGTAGGCCAGTCCCGCCAGTCCCAGGAGAAAAACAATCCGTATTATCCATGTTGATACCGGCGGCTCCAGCACGGAGTAGGCAAAGGCCCCGTTTATTTTCTGCGGTCCCGGCTTGAACGCGAGCGTTCCCAGGTTCTTATCGAAGGTGGAGGGTATATCGAAGGCCGGGGGAAGGCAGTACTCGTTGCCGTAATAGAGCCGGAGGGTCCCGCCGGCGCCGTTCTTCCATTCGTCGCGCGGCGGCAGCTCGAAAATCAGCTCTTCCCGGGGAACGTAGACCGTGAAAGATGCCAGCGTGAGCGGCTTGTCATCCCTGTCGATAATTACCAGTTTGAGGGAACCCGAGTCGGCCCGGTTCAGGTCGATGACCTGCGTTCTGGGGTCCCCGGCGCTCAGCGCGAGGCGGGCTGTCATGACATGGGAGTAGGTTTTCTGGCCCGCTCCTATCGCGTAGATTTCCATGGCCCGGTTATACCGCGTGTCATTAAAGGCCAGCACCAGACGGCTGATTTTTTTCCGGCCGCTGTTCTCGTAATAATACACGCTCCCCTGGAGATCGTTGTCCCTGTCTTTCGTGAGGGATTTCACCGGGACGGGTATGACATAGTACGACTGTTTTTTCACCGCGGAAAAGTACGCCCGGGGGAATGAGAAATTCTGCAGTGAATTGATGCGGATGCGGAGGAACCGCCGGCCGCCGGCGCTGAACCTGATCATGTTGCCCCGGGTGCCCCCGTAGCTGAAAAGGGCGTAGTTGCCGGACGATTCCCACTCTCCCGCTTTTTTCCCGGTCTCCACCAGCGCGGAGGCCTCGTACCTGCTGTCGGCGTTTACCTCGAGCGCGTTGTACTCCGCGCCGGCAGGGGGGTCCGGCAGCTTCAGCACGTAGGTCATGCTTTTCTGGTCCGCCTGGCGGAAGATAATTTCCGGCACCATGCTCCCTGAAAGCTTCGGATCGTCGATGGCCATCCTGGTCATGTGGGGCAGGGGGCGTCCGTTCCAGATGACGCGGTAATCGGAGTCGCTGCCGTGACGGATCATTTCATCGTCCAGGAAAAACCTGCCGTATGCCGGGAGGGGGGCCTTTTCGTCCTGCCCGGGCCCAGGCGCGGCAATATCCTTGTAATAATGCCAGCTGGAGGCGCGGAAGGGCCCGGCCGCCGCGGCGGTCGAGCCCGGCCCGGAATCGAAGGCCAGCAGCGCCAGGGTCGCGAAGACCAGGAGGGCCGTCGCGGCGGAACCTTTTTTAGGGAATATCCGGTCGCGGAATTTCTGGTATATGATGCTCAGGGCCACCATGGCGATGCCCAGGGAGAACCCGGCGATTATCTTTACGATCTTGCTCATGGTCCAGATGTCATGGACATAGAACTTGAGAACAACCAGCGCGGCCAGGATTATGCCGCTGATGCGCATAATCCTCTGCTTCATGACGAGGCCGGAGGCGAAGAAAAGCGCCGCGTATAATGAAAGGACGTACGAATACCCCAGGTTGCGGTAATGGGGATCCGCAATAAAGTTGTAGTTTTCCTTGAGGCTCCCGATGATGATCGTGACCATCGCCGCGATCGCGAATCCGGACATCCAGCGCCCGAGCGGATCCTTTCTCCGGACCAGGTATGCCGCAGAGAGGAGGCAGGCCGCCAGGATGAACATGAGAAAGCGCGCGTTGAAAACGAGTATGAAGCCGGCCGGGGCCGGCTCGATGAAGTAAAGCCGCCACAGGGCCGCGGCCCAGAAGGGGAGCGACGCGAAAACAGATTCACGGGAGCGCCAGAAGGCGCCCATGGAGGAAATCACGCCGGCGAAGACGATCCAGGAGGCGGTGATATACCTTCCCTCGGCGAAATCGGTAACCGCCGCGAACAGCGCGACGATGAAGAAAAGCACCAGTATCGACCTGACGACCAGTTTATGGTTTTTCATTGCCGACTCCCTTTGCGTAATGGTTGAATATGAAGTAAGACAGCGCGAGCGTCCCGGCCGCACACAGGATAAAATGGGGCCTGAAGTTCCGGTGGAACTCGTTCATCAGCCATATGCCCAGGCACAGGAAAAGGATAATGTTTGCCGGTATGAGGACGAAACCGGTCCTGCCCAACAGGCCCTGTATCCGGGGTATGACCGCGATCTCGATTGCCATGAACAGTACGAAGATGAACAGGACATAGAGGAACGGGACCGTGAAGCTGCTCCGGTGGAGGTTCTCTACCGCCCATATGATGTAAACCAGGGCATCGGCCGACAGGAGAACAAAGGGAGCGACGCGCCAGTATCTTTTGAAGCTGATCGCCAGGAACCCGGCGTTGATGAGGGCGATATAGCCGAAAAGGAAGCGGTACGAGTTTTCCCCCCGCGACATGAGGACCGGGGCCAGGAAGGCGCCGGCGAGGCTGAAGAGGTAGAGTATCTGGCTGTTCGCCCGGGCCGCGACCAGGGCTATGAAGGCGCTCAATAAAAAAAGCGCGATGAAGGTTTCCTGCCGGCCCAGGAGGCCGTAATAATAATAAGCGCCGGAGAGCGCCACGTATACTATGGCGAAGCCGGTCCCGATGATCGAGTGGGCGATGATGCGGAGGCGTCCCCGCGCCAGGTGCAATCCAAATACAACCACGCCGAAACCGGCGATAAGCCCCGTGTATATCCGCCCCGATTCATTAATCCACTGTTTGTCGAAGGCATACTTGATGAACCATACCGATGCCAGCACCAGGGTCAGCAGCCCCAGTTTTCCCAGTATGTTCCCTCCGACCAGCTGTTCGAATTCAGGCATGACCCTGCTTTTGACATAAGCCCTGATCCGTGACTCTTTGCGGGGCTGTATGCCCGGTGCCGGCGTTTCTGCCGGGGGCGCGGCCTCAATGCCCGTTTCATCGAGTTTTTTCCTGATGGAATCAAGCTCTGATTGAAGGGCATTGACCCGTGCGCGTAAATCATTGATCTCGTTCTGGCCTGCCATGACCGTTCCCCCTCATGGTGATGTGAGCCGCGGTAACCCGATCCCGCTCGTAATCATACGGGGCCCCGGAATACCATGCAAGCAATTAATCCTGCCATGAGCGGACATTCAGCCACGGTACCAGAAGAGCCCGTTCCTGATCACGGCCTGGCCCCGCCCGTTGAACACCTCGAAGGGGACTTCTCCCCCGGTCCGCGCTTCGTAGCCGATGATGGTGAGCTCGTCCCCGGGGATGACGGGCCGGGCGAATCGGACCGAGAGCCCCCCGAGCCTGGCCATGTCGCCATTCAGGAGATGGTCCAGCAGGGTATTGCCCGTCATGGCCGCCAGGCAGACGCCGTGCAGGATGGTCCGGGGAAGCCCGGCCAGCTTCGCCAGGAAATTGCTGGTGTGCATGAAATTGGTGTCTCCCGAAACCCGCGCGTAGATGAGCTGCTGGCCTTCGCGGGTCTTAAAGGAAACCCTGAAGGCCTCGGGCGGCTTCCTCTCTTCCTTCTTTTCGGCGCGGGCTCTGCCGCCTTTTTTCCTGACGATGAAGCCTGTCAGCGCCTCCATGGCGGGCGCGCCGGTGTCGTTATTGACATAGGCCTTCGTGCGGAGGTTCAGCACCTCCCCGGCCGGGGTGTCGACGATGGAGTCCACCGACATCTCGATGCGCAGCGCGTCTCCCACCCGGATGGGGCGGTGCCAGTGCCCCTCCTGCTGGCCGTGGACCATGCGGAAGATGTTGAGGTGCAGGTCCCGGTTCGTCATGAAATATTTGAACATGGGATAGAGGAGGCGCGACATGTAGAAAGGCGGCGCGATGGATTTCTCTCCGTCGTAGCGCCGGGGATTGTCAAGGGTGGCGTCAACATAGATGTAGATGTCGTCGTGATTGATGGGAGCAAATTCCCGCGTGATCGTGTGCCCGATCATGTCGCGGTTCATGGTGTCGTATTTCAGGTTGCGCAGCATGGTGATAAGCAGCGACAGGTTGTTCATATCCATCGGTCTACTCCTGGCAGTTTATATCATCGTTGTTGCCGGCCCGAATTCTTTTCCATTGTCTGCTTGAGGCGATCGGTAACGCATGTGCCCCGGTAGCAGGCGGGAACGCACTTCCATGCCGCGCACCGGTAATACCGCGGGCACTTCAGGGCGTAATACTCTTTCGCGATTGCGGCAAGAGCGGAGGCGGTTTTACTGTCTGTCACCCCGCCGCACCTTGATTTTGTCGTCACCTGGCCGTAGCAGGCGCACTCCGCATCGGCGGCGCATGACCCGGAAGCCGCGGCAAGGGTCCCGTCGAAGCGCTTCTCGATCTCCGCGCAGCGCGGGTCGCCGGCCGATTCAGAACGGGAGCAGGATGAATATATCATGCAGGCCGCCGCAAGCGACGCCGCTATCATGAGTACAGAGGTGTTTCTCATTCTTTATTTTTAGCATTATTCACTCATTTTTGCAAGATATTTTTCTGGATCAGCGATGCATCTTTCAGGGGTGGATAAAAATTATTTTGCAATGACCACTCCCTTTCGTTTATCCTTTTATGAACGAGTTAAACAAAGAACAGTCCGTCCTCCCGGGCCCGTGTTATTTTGCCGATCCCCCGGGCACGGAAAATTTCGATAAACGCTCCTTGATGTACTCCGCGTATGATCCGACATACACGTCATATTTCCAGAAGCCCTTCTGCACGATGGTCCCTTCCCTGTTGTACAAGTTTCCTATTCCGTGCATTTTCCCGTCTTCCCAGTCCCCGACATACCTGTTGCCGTTGGCGAATGTCATGGTTCCCTTGCCGTATCTCTTCCCGTCTTTAAACCGGCCTTCATATTTATCGCCGTTGGGCCATGTATATGTCCCTTTTCCGTGCAATCTGCCGTCTTTCCACTGCCCTTCGTACCTGGTGCCATCGGCATAGGTTATTGTACCCTGTCCGTGCATTTCATCATTCTTAAACTCCCCGATGTATTTGTGACCGTTTGCGAACGTCAGGGTCCCCTGGCCGTTTCTTTCGCCTTTTTTAAACTGGCCGATATACTTATCGCCGTTGGGATAGGCATAGGTCCCCTGCCCGTTTTTACAGTCCCCTGAAATGCAATCCGCATATACATAGCCGGTGAGGGGCATAATGAGCAGGCCTATCAGTGCCATGAGTTGTTTCATAATCAACCTCTATAAACTGGAATTTTTATAATATCAGATTTACCGCATTGCTGAATAATCACTAACGTGCGCCCCGGAGTCGTGAAGGACGGGGGCATGTATAAAATTTCATGATTTGCAGACCGCAATTCTTCTTATTACGTCAACTCCGGCCACGTATTGTTTCTTGAAAGATAACTTTAAAAATTGCAACAATTAAAAATTCTGAATCGCGCTGTTTTTCAAAAATTATGATTTATCAAAATCAATATCCGGGGGCCTGATTTGAGGGGAATTGATCCGGGAAACGCCTCCCGCGTCTCATGGTCCGGATATGAAGACAATGCTGATTTTCTCATCATTCCAGTGGCTTTTTCCACTCGCGTGGAGTAAAAAATTTTATTTTTATCCGCCCCGTTCGTTTCCACCATGATGGGCGAATTAAACAAAGAACAGTTCCGCGCCTCCCGGGCCGACACCGGCGTGAGCCTGGTCCTGGCCGGGGCTGGTACCGGCAAGACGAAGACACTGGTTGAGAAGGTCGGTAATGTCCTGAACGGCCTCGGGATGGAACCGGAGCAGGTTTTGGTCCTCACCTTCAGCCGCAGGGCCGCGGAAGAGCTTCGGGAGCGGGTGGGATCATGTCGCGGCCCGGGCCGTGAGATTGCCGCCGGCACTTTTCATTCCTTCTGCTACGACCTGCTGAGGCGAAACGGCAAAGCCTTCATGGAAGCAGGCGGCTTCACCCGGTTTCCCTCTGTCATCGACGACGATGACCAGAAAACCATCATCGGGGAATTGATACGCCGGGACCTGGCCCGGTTTCTCGGTATTCCCGCCGGGGTCGTCTATGACCTCATGATGAGGCGGGACACCCTCGATGATTGGAAGAGGAAAAAACTGCAGGAATCGGGACTCGATTCAGAGCTTTCCATACTCGCGGAACAGTACCGGGAAACAAAGCGTCAGCGGGACGTCATCGATTATGACGACATGATTAAGTTCGCCATCGGCCTGCTGGAGAAAAACGGCGCGGTGCGCGCGGAGGTCCTCGCCCGGTGCCGGTATGTATTCGTCGACGAGTTCCAGGATGTTTCCGACGACAATATCAGGCTGCTGAAGCTCCTGCTCCCGGAGCGGGGGCGCAACCTATTCGCCGTGGGAGACGACTGGCAGTCGATCTACGGCTTCAGGGGGGCGGCCGTTGAATACATCATCAGGATGAAACGTCATTTCCCGGAAGCCGTGATCCACCATCTCACCGTCAATTACCGCTCGCGGAAGGAGATTGTATCCCTGGCCTGCGGTTTTATCAGGAACAACAGGATCCGCACCAGGAAGCGCCTCCGTTCGAGCCGGGGCAGGGGAGGAACGGTCCGGTTTTACACCGTCAGGTCCCTGGAAGAGGAGGCCGAAATCGTCAGGACCATCATTACCGGTCGTGGCGACGTCCCGGGTCTCGCCGTGCTGTACCGGAACAACTGGCAGGGGCGGTACCTGAAAGGGGCCCTGGGTAATGACGACGGCTCCGGCGCGGCCTTCATGACCATGCATGCCTCCAAGGGACTGGAGTTCGACCGGGTCATTGTCGCCGGCGTATGCGACTCCGTGCTCCCGGACGGCGACAACGACATCGAGGAGGAGCGCCGGCTCCTGTTCGTGGCCTGCACCAGGGCCAGGGACGAGCTCCACATCATCGTTCATATCAACGACGAGGGCGAGGTGAGCCGGTTCGGGAGGGAACTGGGGGTGTCCGGGGAAAAATATTGACAATGTATACTAATTGTGATATATTATGATTATATGGGACAGGAAAAAAGACCAGTGGCTGCGGGAAGTCAGAAAAGTGTCCTTTACTGATGCTGCAGAAATAATTGAAGCTGGTGAATTTCTGGATGTGGTAATAAATCCCGCCTATGACGGGCAGAGGATTTTTATAATAAGGTTTAATGATTATACCTATGCGGTACCATATGAAACGGATGAGGAGCATACTATAATCCTGAAAACAATATACCCGAGCAGGAAATATCACAAAATATATGGATTACATTCATGAAGTTTAAACTTGACAGGTATGAAAGAGAAATCGAAAAACACGCGGAAGAGTCAGTTCCTGTCTCAAAAGCTGAGCGGAAGAGAATCGAGGCTCTTATAGAAAAATCCAGGAAAGAGAGAAAGACCAGGAACATCAATATCCGCATCAGCGAGCAGGATTTGTACATGCTGCGCCGGCGGTCGGTGGAGGAAGGGATCCCCTACCAGACGCTGATCTCAAGCGTGCTCCACAAATATCTGACTGACAGGCTCGTGGACGAGGATATCATCAGGAAAACCGTGAGGCTTTTACAGGGCCGGAAAAAATGAGCCGTTCCCGCCTGATGCGTCGGGTACCATTCTAGTCGTCATACTGCCCCTCCCAGAATCCTTCTGAAAGAGTCAGCCTGTTCCCTTCCCACTGTATGATGCGCCGTCGTGCCAGGCGCTGGAGGAGGCGGGAGAAGGTTTCCGGTATGGTGCCGATGGCGGAGGCGAAGTCTTTCTTCGAGAGGGTTATCTCGTAGGCCTGTTTCCTGCCGTAATGATCGGCGAGGAAGCGGAAGAAGCGCTCTTCCACGTCATAGGCGGCCAGGTAGAGTATCCTGCCGGCCAGGTACCGCTGTTTCTTCATCAGCACCGAAATGAAATCGTCCCGGAACTCGGCGTTTTCGAGGAGCGTTTCAAACGTGGAGCGGTCCATGGAGAAGAGCGTCGAGTCAGTCAGCGCCGTGGCGCTCACCGGGTAGCGGTCTTTTTCGAACAGGATCACCTCGGCGAAGATCTCCCCCGGTGAGGGTAGCTTGACGGTCACCTCCCGGCCGTCCGGGGCGCTCTTGAAGAGCCGCACGCTTCCTTCGGCCATGATGAAAAAGGACGAGCCCTTCTCCCCTTCCAGGAAGATCATCGTGTTCTGCGGCACCTTCGTGATCCTGCCCATGGACGCGATCTTTTTCGCCGAGGCGTCGCTCATGCCGCTGAAGAGCTCTGATTCTTTAAGAAGCTTTTCAATGTTTATCATGATACATCGCTACTCCATTTTAAAAGGTGGAAAATCCCGTCTTGGCCTTCCGGTGAGTGGAGGACGTAATTTTGTTCCGCCATGAATAATATGGTTGAAAGAATGCCGGTAATATGTCAAGTGAATGTTCGGCGGGGACCTGTTTCCCGGGTGAAGCCGTTATTGGAGGAGAGGGCGAATTGAACCTTGCATTGATGAACAATGCGGTGTCTCCACCATTCAATTGACGGCAGCCGGTGGAAGATGTCGCGTTATTTTTACATGGAGATGAATGAAAAAGTGAAGATAGGAATCGTGGCGCAGTCGCCGGCGGGGGCTGCGCGGTGCGGTTCAGTCATCTTGCAGTAGAAAAAATGACGTATAATGATATCCGGTCGGCTTCTTGACCTGCGTCAATGACAGATTTTATAAAGCAGCTATACTTGTAATTATAGACAGTGTTTTATCCGGAGGGAAACATGAGCGAATTCATAAATAACGCGGAGCAGAAGCGCAAGGCTTTAAAAGAGCTTATCCTCAAGCTTCACCGCGGGGAAAACCCGGAACAGGTAAAGGCCGAACTCCGGCAGGCGCTGGGCAAAATTCCCTACGATGACGTGGTGCGTGTCGAGCAGGAGCTTATTGCCGGGGGACTTCCCCAGGAAGAGGTGGTGAAGCTCTGCGACGTCCACACCGCGGTGCTTGACGGGAGTATCGACCAGGCGGGTGCAAAAACCGTACCCCCCGGCCACCCCGTGTATACTTTCAAGGAGGAAAACCGGGCCCTCGAAAGGGAGATCGCGGAACTTGAAAAGATGTACAAGGAACACACCGGCGGCGCGGAAAGTGAGCCTTCACGGGAGAACTATTACGCCATCATCGAACGCTTCAACAGGCTCATGGACGTGGACAAGCACTACAAGCGCAAGGAAAACCTGGTGTTCCCCTTTCTTGAAAAGCACGGCATCACCGGCCCGCCGGCGGTCATGTGGGCAAAGCATGACGAGACCCGGGCCCTGATGAAGAAGGCGCTCCAGGTGCTTCACGCGGGGCTGCAGAACAGGACCGGGATCCGCTGGCTGCTCCCGGAGCTGGGGGCCGCCACGCGGGCCATAACCGATATGATAAGCAAAGAGGACAACATCCTCCTGCCCATGTGCCTTGATTCCCTCACCGGGGAGGAGTGGTATGACGTGTACCGGCAGGGCCCGGAGATCGGCTTCTGCCTGTACAATCCGAAGGATGAATGGAGGCCGGCGGGTATCGCGCGGGATGAAGCCGCGGCCGCGGGAAAAGAGAGTGCCGGGGGCAGGATTATTCTCCCCACCGGCAGCCTGTCGGTAAAGGAGCTGGCGGCCCTCCTCGATACGGTCCCCGTGGACATAACCTTCGTGGACGCCGATGACACGGTGCGCTATTTTTCCCAGGGTAAAGACCGGATCTTCACGCGGAGCAAGGCCATCATAGGCCGCAAGGTCCAGCAGTGCCATCCGCCCGCGAGCGTCGCCACGGTGCAGAAGATAATCGATGATTTCAGGGCCGGCAGGCAGGATGGCGCCTCCTTCTGGATCGATCACAAGGGACGGTTCATCCTCATAGAATATTTCGCCATGCGCGACGAACAGGGAACCTACTTGGGGACCATGGAGGTTTCGCAGGACCTGACGGACAAAAAGAAGCTTGAAGGCGAACAGCGGCTGTTGAGCTATAAGTAGATTCCCCTGCCTCCCCGGAGGGGGCAAACAGATAGCCCATGTCTGCCTCCTCAATGGGCTACAAGGGCTAAAGAAAAATCAGGAGATAATAATGACAACTACGAATCAAACAAACGAATACACCAGGGAAGGTCTTTTCCTCGACGGTCTTGTATCCTACCAGGATGGTTCGGTTGTAAGCCGCACCGTGATGAACAGGCCGGCCGGGACGGTTACCCTCTTCGCCTTCGACAGGGACCAGAGCCTTTCCGAACACACGGCCCCCTTTGACGCCCTTGTTCACATACTTGACGGCAGCGCTGAGATAAAAATCTCCGGCAAACCCCATGTTCTGAAAAAAGGTGGGATGATCATCATGCCCGCAGGCCAGCCCCATGCCCTGAAGGCGCTGGAAAAATTCAAGATGATGCTGGTAATGATCAAGGGGTAGGATCGGCGCGTTGACCATCGCGGCGGGCTTCCCCCGGGGTTCGACCAGGCGGCTTCGCCTGCGATGGGCATGCTGATAATGCGTAACATAATCGAGCTTCAGCTGGGGGGAAAAATGGGCATCCTGAAGTCGGACGGTTTTTCATGCGAAATGTTCATTAAAACGGATCTTTACAGGAACCGGGTCTGATAAAAGGGAAACCGTATTCAAAGGAGATCCCGGATCATGAACAGAATTCTTTCTCTCGTATTAAACGCCCTTGAATGGCTTATCCCCATCGTGGGGATAACGCGCCTGGGCGCCGGGCGCGTAGTAATCGTGCTCCTTGCCACGATCGCGCACCTGGTTCCCGTCCTGGGGTGCGCCTTCGCCGGGTGGGACCCGGTGACGATCCTGCTGGCCTACTGGATTGACCTGGCCCTGGTGTTATTGATTCTCCTGGCGGTGCTGATCGTGTATTTCACACTGCGCCTCCTTGCCGCTGCAAAGGTGATCGGCGGAGGTGTTCTTGATCATTTCCCCGTTAGTGCCTGGTGGGGCCGTGATAAGGGGTTGACCCATCGGCCGAATCTTACTGTTTTTTTCCTTTTATCCTGGCTTGTGTTATCCGCGGTCCTCATGTACGGGTGCATGGAGATGCTCCTCGGGGTCGCGCAATCCCATTATGGTGTCGAAGGTCTTTCAACGGCTTTTGACCGCCTCGCGAAGGGCTTCCTTCCCCCCTCCGGGGGCGTCCTTGCCTTCCTGGAAAGCGAAGCGGCCTCGCTCTCCCTCATAGTACTTTCAAGCGTCGTTGCTCTCTGGTCGCAGTTTTTCGCCAGGGGCGGGGACCGTGAGGAAAGGTTTCTCTATGTTTTCATGGTAAAGCCGATGGTACAGGTCATGGCCATGGTTTTTGTGCTCGGGACCGCCATGGACCGGCTCCCGGCCATGGCGACCGTGGCTGCCATGGCCTTCGCCATGGCCCTTATTGACCAGCGCTCCGGGCTGCTTGATCATGACTTCGGGCCTGACGGGAAGGGGGACGCCCGGTTTAAAACGCCGCATGGCGCTCTCCTCAACTTCGGCTGCCAGCTGTTCCTCATCATATTCAGCGCTAGCTTCCTGATGTCATCGGTGTTCGAGAAACAGCGCTATGATCGGATCATGAAGCATCCCGTGGCGGTAAACGGCACCATCATAGAGGCGCGCCTCCCTGACGATGAGGGGAGGACCATTGACGGCGGATTCTTCTGGTACGTCGATGTGCGGTACAGGGCGGGGCCTGATCCTGCGCGGAGTTATACCCTCCATAACATAAAGGTGCACCTGTTCTCGGCGTCGGAGCCGACGGGCGGAACCGTCAGGATCATCCACGAGGCGGGTTATCCGCACAATGCCTTCGCGGACGTGCCGGAGGACCGGGATAAGCCGGGGATAATGCTCATCAGGGGGATCATCATGATGGCGCTGGGCATCGTGGCGTGGTGGGCGGTCGGACGGTTCTTTCACGGATGATAACCCTGTCCCTGGCGCCTGTGCCTCATGGATTGGATCCGGAAGGGCCGGAATTATCGGCTGTACCGTTTTTTCACGAAGAGAGATAAAAAACCGGCGTGCAGCCTGGACGACACGCCGGCATATCAGGCATAAGGTTATTTTATTGTTCTAAGAGAAAAGTATACTTTTCAAACGCGCGTCATTTCGGCACAATTCTGAAGGAGACGCGGCGCTGGCAATCGCCCATCTTGCCGCATTTTCCGCTCATCATCGTTCCGGCAACGCCTTTTCTGGTAAGCTTGGGATCCCTGACCCCTTTCTGTATGAGCCTGTCATATACCATCTTGGCGCGGGCATCGGTCAGCTTATAGTTATCAGGCGATGTTATTCCGCCCTCGGCATCGGAATGGCCGGTCACCTGGAGAACCCAGCCGCCGGGCACCTTGGGGAGTACTTCCTTCACGACGGGGACGGCAATGGTGAGCTTGACGTCCCAGGTCGCATTTGAGGAATCTTTGCCTGAAGGGAAGCCTGTTATCGTCACGGTCGACAGCTTCGTGTTAAGCTCGTCAACAACCTTGTTGCCCGTCGGCTTGATGTTTTCCCCGCCGCAGGAAACAAGCGCTAAAACTGATAATGCAGCAACAAAAATAATAACTTTTTTCATGGCTGTTACTCCTTTTGATAAATTATTACGATTTGTTGTTTTTTCTTTTAATAAATAATTAGGCAGAAAAAACAATTACTCTCAATGTACAATGCCAGAACAACAATGTCAATGAATTTACCGTCATGACATTTCTGACGAATGTGTTAACTTTTATTATAGCTCAACATCCATGATGTTATGCTGAAATCATCAATATCCCTTCGCCCCTTCTGGCGTAAAAAAGTTTTCGATATCGAAGGGGTCCTTGAATACCTGGTCGCGCTTGAAGCCGAGTTTCTTTTCCCCGCGATTGTTCAGGTAGTTCGCCAGCTGGAGGTTGATCGGGTCGGGCGCTTCGGCGCCGGCCTTTGCCAGGACCTGCCGCAGCAGGGCCTCGGCCTTGAACGAGAAGGCTATTGCGTCGCCCAGCACCCGCCCCGCCTCGGACGGATTGTGGAAGCCGCAGGAGTTCTCGGCGCCGATGAACACAATCCGCAGAAACGCCTGCATGTAGAAATTCTTCGCCTTCTGGTAGAGTCCCTGGTCTATGGCAGCCCCCGCGTCCCGCCTGACATGGACCAGCTCAAAGAGCTTCGTCACCGCCGCTGCCGCGAAGCCGGCCCGGTTCTGGAGGGATATAGTGCGGTCCTGGATGGCGAAGACCTGGTCCTTCAGCCATGACGCGGACTCGGTATGGCACTGCGAGCAGGCCCGCATATCGGCCTTGAGGGGGCTTGTCACGTTGTGGTCGGAAATTTTGTATGAGCCGCTGCGCTTGTAGGGCATGTGGCAGTCGGCGCAGGCCACGCCGGCCTTCCAGTGGACGCTGTCCCGGCTGAAGAATTCAAACTCGGGGTGCCGTATATACGGCATGGCGAAACCCGTCGCTTTCTGCTTCCATTCGATCCGTTGAAAATCTGTAAGCAGGTCCCTGATAATGGTTTCGATGGATATGTTGCCCCATTTACCGCCGGTCCAGGGCGGCATGACGTCGCCGGACACTTTCATCTCCCGGTCCCGCGGCACGTAGTAGGTCATGTGGCACTGGGCGCAGGCCATGACGCGGGCTTCCTGACGCGAGAGGTCCTTCTTGCCGATCATCTCCAGGCCCCTGGTTATGTGGGGCTTGTTGGTGGTAAGACCCATGTCGCTGTTCTTGTGGCAGTCAATGCAGGAGGGCCCCGTCTCGCGCATTTTTTTCGGCAGCATGTCAAGGGCGTCCTTGAATTTCGACGTCAGGTATTTCATGCCGTGTTTTTCCGTGAAGGTTTTATGGTAGGGGGATTTGCACGCAAGGCACACGCCGCCCGCCTTGGTCCGCGACTGGTCGATTTCAATCTGGTCGATCACGGCGAAAAAGTGTCCCCGCGGCTCGTTGTATTCCACGCCGAAACCCCAGCCGTTATAGAGGAGTGCGGAATAGGGGTATTCGCTCAGCTTGTCGTAGACGATCCTGTCCGTGTCCCATCCGCGTTTATACCTGGATCTGTCTGCCGGTTTGGGGTCTTTTGTCTTCAGCCATGATTCATATTCGAGGGGATATACCTTGCCCCATTCTTCGGGGTCGAATTCGCCGTCTTTGACAAGGCCCGCTTTAATGGGCTGCGGTTCGGGCGCGCATCCGGCCAGCAGCGAAATGAAAAGCCCGAAGGTGATAATAAAGACAATCCCGTACTGTTTCATGTCATTCTCCTACTTGATCTCGGAATAGCTGAATTCGTTAAGCTTATGGTTGATCCGGCGGTGGCAGGACCAGCAGTCCTGCCCCTCGGTGCTGATGCGCGAAACCATTTCGTTGTGGCACCGCACGCAATTGGCCTTGATGACTTTTTTCGCGTGGCCGGTGGCTGTGATGTAGTCCGGATAGACGCCGCTGAAAAAGGATACCACGTCCTTGGTGCCGTCAATCCCCTTCCAGATGAGGTGGTTTATTTCGTTATTGTTGGGCAGGTGGCAATCGACACACTTGATGCCGCGGTGAACGCCGGTGAGGAACCAGACCTCGTATTGGTCGTGCATCGGGTGGCAGAGGTTGCAGAAGGCCGGCTTCGAAGTCTGGTCGAGGAGACCATGGGGCACAAAAGCTGCAATCGCCAGCAGAACAAGACCGGCGGCGCCAACAAGATACTTTTTCAAGGTCATCTGTATCATCTGACACACCCCAATGATGATAATAATGGCAGGAACCCGGCCCGGCGCGTTCTTGCCAATGTGACTTGAAGCGTTTTTATTAGGATATATGTCTATCATTGAAAGTAAAGAAAATTTTTTCTGGATGCGTGCTTTTTTATACTGGAGTCGGGATGTTGCGGGTTTTATTTCATCTGGTTGACCTGGGTCAATGCGTGATTTGAATTGTCAGGGTATATTAAATATATAAAATATACGGTTGTTATCGCGGGTGCGGTCACGAATCCGCACTTTCAAACATTACACGGGAGGGTATCATGAAACGAAGCATCATTACCATAGACGAGGACAAATGCAACGGCTGCGGCCTCTGCGTTCCGGACTGCCCCGAGGGGGCCCTCCAGGTCATTGACGGCAAGGCGCGCCTGGTGAGCGACCTTTTCTGCGACGGCCTGGGCGCCTGCCTCAAGACCTGCCCGGAAGGGGCGCTGTTCGTGGAAGAGCGGGAAGCGGAGCCCTACAGCGAGCGGAAGGTCATGGAAAACGTGGTGAAGCACGGGGCCAATGTGATCAGGGCGCACCTGCATCACCTGAAGGAGCATGGTGAAATGAAATACCTCCGGGAGGCGGTCGAATATCTCCAGGAGAAGGGGATCCCGGTCCCGCACCATGATGAATCGGCCCATGCAGGAGAGGCGTGCGGCTGTCCTGGTTCAGCGGCCATGGACATGAGGAACAGGGCACTGGAAAGGAGTGCCGCCGGCTCATCGGTGCCGGTGGAGTCGGAACTACGCCAGTGGCCGGTGCAGCTGAAGCTCCTGAACCCGGCCGCTCCCTATTTTGACGGCGCAGACCTGCTTCTGGCGGCTGATTGCATACCCTTCGCGTACGGCAATTTTCACAGGGACTTCTTATTTAACAGGATCGTAATAATGTTCTGTCCCAAGCTGGACCCGTATATCGAAGAATACATTGACAAGCTCGCGGCGATCCTGTCAATGCATGATATCAAGTCGATAACCGTGGCCCGGATGGAAGTGCCCTGCTGCGGCGGCGTTAATGCCGTCCTCGAACGCGCCATGGAAAAAGCGGGAAAAAGCGTCCCTGTCCGGGAAACGGTGATCGGCATCAAGGGAAACATACTCCATGAAGATCCACTACCTGCAGCACGTGCCCTTTGAGGGGCCGGCGTACCTTGAATCGATAGCGCGCGCCTGCGGCGCGGAGCTTGCTGGAACCAGTCTCTTCGCCGGCGAATCGCTGCCAGGACCGTCAGATTTTGACCTGCTGGCAATCATGGGCGGTCCCATGGGAGTCCATGATGAAAGGATATACCCGTGGCTTGGCGGTGAAAAGAGGTTTATCGGAGAGGCGATCGATGCCGGGAAGATAGTTATCGGTATCTGCTTGGGAGCCCAACTCATAGCGGATGTCATGGGCGCGGCGGTCTATAAGAATTCGCATAGAGAGATCGGATGGTTCCCGGTAGCCAGGAGCAGCGGCGCTCTTTTGACCGGAATCGGCCGGGCGCTCCCGGAGCAGTTCTATGCTTTTCACTGGCATGGTGATACCTTTGACATACCGGATGGGGCTGTCCGCATTGCCGAGAGTGATGCCTGCAGGAACCAGGGGTTCGTGTATGATGAGAGGGTCGTGGCACTGCAGTTTCATCTCGAGGCGACACCGGAAAGCGTAAGGGCCCTTCTGGATAATTGTCGCGATGAGCTGGACGGAAGCAGGTTCGTCCAGGGCGAGAAGGTAATAATAGAAGATTCCCATTATAAGGAATGCAATGGATTGTTTAATAAGATAATTGATGAGTTGATAAGGGATTAATGCGATAGTTATCGGTAAATTATTTTATTATAGCGATAAGGGCACCGATTGTTATCGGTAATTGCCTGTGAATAAGGGTGTCAGAGTAAATATATGTCTAAAAAAATGGACAAAACCGCTGATATGATCAAGGACTCCGAAGTCCTGGCGGAATTCATCAATATCTACTGTACAGATATGCACGGCCACAGGGAGAAGGCCCCGGCCGTTTCCGGCGGCATGGCGGGACGCTGCCTTGAATCTGTCAGGTTCTCCTATTGTGACGACTGCCGCAAACTGCTCCTTTATGCCGTATCAAGGCGGGTACTCTGTCCCCTGGACCCGAAACCCTCGTGTAAAAAGTGCCCTTCCCATTGCTATGGCCCGGGTTACCGGGACAGGATCCGGGAAGTGATGCGCTATTCCGGCATGCGGCTCATCAGGCGGGGCAGGTTCGGCCTTATAAAAAAATATTTCTCCTGATCTTCCCCGGAAAAAATGATTGCCTGATCGGGTATGGGGGCGCGGGATTGTTATGGTGCCCGGTCATGACCGCGCCGGAAAGGAATCTCCCCGGCGCGTAAGGAACAACAACGTGAGTGAAATGCAATGCAGGGCGGGATGCGGCGCGTGCTGTATCGCCCCATCCATATCGTCGCCGATACCTGGTATGAGCGGCGGGAAGCCGGCCGGGGCGAGGTGTGTCCATCTCACGCCGGATAACCTCTGCGGCATCTTCGGCAGGAGCGATCGTCCTCCCGTGTGCGGAGCCCTGAAGCCGTCAAAGGAAATGTGCGGTGAAAACTTCGGGGAGGCGTATGCGCACCTCGCGAAGCTCGAGATTGTGACCAGGCCTGATTGAAGGACGGTTTACGCCTGCCCCAGTTTTTCCATTATCTTCTCATGGTATTCCGGCAGGAAGACCTTGCCCGTCCGTTTTTCCATGATCATGTTGTAGCGGAGCTGTTTTTCGTTCAGCTTTACCCTGAGGCGTACTTTTTCCTCGTCGCTGGCGCAGATCCTGAGGAGATCGTTGATGGATGATATCTGCTTGCGGAGATCTATCTCTTCCGGCACAATCCCCGCGTTTTTCATGATTTTCAGGGCCATCCGGAACTCCGCCGGTACATTGTCCAGGCCGTCCGGGGGGAGGGGTTTCCCGGCCAGGGGATTGTTGTCGAACTCGCCCCGCTCCATGGCTTCCTGGATTTTTCGTTCGGCCACTAATTCAAAAGCGTACATCTGAATCCTGCATAAATGAATAAAATATTCACGGTATTTTCTCAAGAACCGCTATAGTGAAAATAATATAGACGACGTCACGCGTCAATATTTTATTTCATGGCGGGCAGGCGGTGCCTTGCCATCGGGGTTAACCGGAGCAACAGGGGAATCAATGAATTTACTACTTGACTTGATTGTTCTTTAAATATTAATATAAAAATAGAGTCTAACAGGTGCCTGATTTATAATGAAGAAGATCACCCTCTACAGCGCTGCAGTACTGATTATAGTGATCATTCCCGGTTACCGGTTGAGCGCGTCTTCAATCCTCCCGGCATCACTTCCTTCCCTGTCAGCCATGTCGCACCGGGTCACCGGATACAGCCCGAACGTTGACGCGGATGTTATTTATGATGAGCGCATGAAACGTTTCTACGGCACGTTCCTCAGGGTCGGCTTCGCGGCGCCCTCGATGCTCTACATGATGGACAAGGACCTGGGCAACTATTTCAAGGAGTCATGGGGTCTCATGGCGGACTGTTTTTTTTACCGGAAACGGAACCGCAGGGGAAACGGCTTTGATATCGGCGCCCGATTTACCTACCGCAATTTTACAATCGGGAAAGATGTGCTGAAACAGCACAGCGACCTGCTGTACAGGAACTACCGGACGCACATGATGTCGTGGGACATCTGCTTCCGCGGCGTCATCGGGACCTATTTCCTGCGCGAGCTGTGGCAGCTGTACATAGTCGCCGCGCCGCGACTCCTCCATTATCATTCGGTAATGAAGGAAAGCAGGATCAGGGGGCCGGAGAAAACGGTCGACCTGGTATCGATAGGCATAATCGGCGGCGCCGGCATAGAGGTGACCCTTGTCTCCTTTCTGGGCATATTCGCCGAATACAACATCGGGTATACGCCGGTGGGGAAGTCCTATAACAATGTGGAGGGGCATCAGGTGTACGTCGGGCTTGTCTGGCGGACACCGGGCGTCGGGATAACCGGTTTCTAACCGGCTCCCGGCGCCGGATGACATCATTACTAAGTGGTGACGGAAATGGGTACTGCAATGAATGGTATATTTGCGGGGCTTCGCCGTATGGCGATCCATGTCATGTACGTTATGGCATGCGCCATGGTCATATCATGCGCCTTCGGGGACGATGACGCTTTCCAGGCCCTGTTCCAGCAGGAGAAAGACCCCCTGTTCGTGGCGGGCGGCAGCGATATGTCCGGGTTCTATGCGCTGTATGCTTCATCTAACGGTGCACTATGGTCAGGCAATCTTCTTTCCGATACAATAGTCGGTACACTTATCAGTGTTGTATATGGGAAGGAACGATTTATCAGCGCCGGAGGGCCTCCAAACTATTACATGTCCCTTGACGGGTTGATCTGGGCTGGCGCTTCTGCCGGCCCCAATACGAATATCTATGATGTCGTGTATGCCGGCGGCTTTTTTGTCGCGGTTGGAGATGAGATGACGAATGGGGCTGTTTACGCTTCCATGGACGGCCTGGTCTGGTCCGGGAACCTGGTTAGCCTGCCCGGGGTAGATCTGTTCGGTGTCGCCTACGGAGCCGGTAAATTTGTAGCGGTCGGTTATGACTATACTATTTATACCTCCCTCGATGGATTGGCCTGGTCGGAGAATGTTGGCCCCGGGGGCGGCACGGGATTCATCTTTAGCGACGTGACATACGGCAACGGGGCCTTTGTCGCCGTGGGGGATAATAATGCCGTGACTGTCTCAAAGGACGGTCTTGTCTGGTTGCCGGTTTCATATATTGCCGGAGGGGGGATGCTGGCCGACGTTGCCTATGGGGCGGGTAAATTTGTAGCGGTCGGCACGGACGGCACGTCGTCATTGGCGACCATATATGCATCTACAAATGGCCTTGTGTGGAGCGACAACCTTTACCGGGGAGGGTCCTCGCTGTTAGTCGGCGTGACCTATTGCCGGGACAGGTTCGTGGCGGTTGGATCAGGCGGTACCGTTGCCTATTCATTTGACGGCCTGGCATGGCAGAGCCAGACCATTGCCGATAACCCGGTGTTAACCTGTGTTACCTGCCGCCAGTGATGAAAATATTACTGGCAGGCGTAAATTTACTATTGACATAAAATCCCCCTGATTTTAGCTTACATTCATCAGGGTATTATCCATATTTTTTATGTAATAAGGAGCCTGTCGATGGATCAGATAATAACGAATTTTGTAATAAATTATCCTACCGCAATACATCACACTGTCTGGATATGCGTTATTGCCGGAAGTTTTATCGCCATATCCGGCTGTATCCGCTTCGGCATTGCGGTGTGGAGACGTTATAAAGGGATTTATCCCCCGGCAACCAGCCAGATGGAAAAGCACTAGAATTATCCGCATCGGTCCCGTCCCGCGCTGGTGCGGAACGGGAAGGCCGCATTACATTACATCATTTACAACGATTGTTCCCGCAATGATACCATCGCGGGAATTTTTATTTTTATATTGACGCGGATGGTTCCCGCCCCATGGTGTTCCATAATTTTTACCGGAATATGTGATGAGAAAGAATCTGCTGACAACGTCGGCCAGGTGGGGCAAATTATCATACCGTAAAAACGGGGATTTCCCCGGGCCGGCCGTGATCATGATCCACGGCGCCGTGGGTGATTCGCGCCTGTACCGGTACCAGCTCAGGCATTTCGGCCATCGGTACAAGACGATCGCGATTGACCTGCCGGGGCATGGCAATTCATACAATGGCGAGAAGCCCGGCCTGGACGATTTTATCAATGCTATCGAAGATATTGTGAAACAGGAAGGAATCTCGTCCTTCGTGATCATGGGTCATTCCATGGGAGGATGTGTGTGTCTCGAGGCGTTCCGGCGTCGCCTCGGCGGCCTGGCGGGCATGGTGCTGGTGTCGACGTCCGCGGTTCTCCCGGTCTCAAAGGGACTGGTGGATATCGTGGAGCGGGATGACATGGACGCCCTGGCGGACCTTATCGTCGGGGCCGTGTTCAGCAAGAAGGCGGAGATCCTTATCGGTTTTGCCCGGCAGGGTCTCTACGATATGGACCGGAACATGATCAGGACCGACGTGGAGATATGCAATGCCATGGATTATACCGGGACCCTGGCTGATATTGATATCCCGGTGCTGGTGATCGCGAACCGCGGGGACCTGGTCATAAAATGTGATTTGACAGCTTCCCTCGCCAGGGGGATAAAGAATTCCCGGCTGGTGGTCTTTGATCATGAAGGCCATGTGCCTTTTTTTGAGAATCCCCATGGTTTTAACGAAGCCGTTGACGCGTTTCTGAATGATATACTGCAGTGATTCGGCTCATATGTATCACTCCGGCTCGGCATCCCCTGCGTAATCCGCGCTACAATCGACAATTTGTGTAATTGAATAGCTGTAAATAATGATATGGATTTTAATTCAGCCTTGAATTCAGGTTTATGTGATTTTTTTAATGAATGAAGTACTTGACAAATATGATGTTATCTCACATTTTAACATAGGCGTTTAATCTGTATTCCAGGCGTCCCGCTCGCAGCAGGGGAATCATTCTATTACAATAATCCAACGGGGGAAAAAATATGGCTATCAAGGTCTCTATCAATGGTTTCGGCAGAATCGGACGTTGCGTTTTGCGCGCTGTATACGGCAATCCGGGCGCCTATGGCGATATTGATATTGTCAGTATCAACGATCTTACCGATTCAAAGACTCTTGCGCACCTGTTCAAATATGACTCAGTATTCGGCATTTTCAACGGCACGGTTTCCAGCACGGCCGATTCCATAGTCGTCAACGGCAAGAATATCAAGATCCATTCCGAGAAGGACCCGGCGAGCCTTCCCTGGAAGGCCGAGGGGGTCGATGTCGTGGTAGAGTCCACCGGGCGGTTCCGCGACAAGGCGAAATGCTCGCAGCATATTACCGCCGGCGCAAAGAAAGTTATCATAACGGCCCCGGCGAAAGAGGAGGATATCACCATCGTTCTCGGTGTCAATGAAGATAAATACGACAAGAACAATCACCATATAATTTCCAACGCCTCGTG
>CAZZHU010000027.1:0-32814 GCA_964654045.1 uncultured Leptospirales bacterium | reverse complement strand
GGTATTATGAAATTTTCAAAGGCCGTTGCGCTATCCATGCTGATGCTGCTGCTCTTCTGGGCGGGATCGACAAACGCGAAACAGACGGATATCCCCAGGGACCAGGTCCCCGGGGACGTCATTGAGGTGCTCAACAAATATTTAAAAATATTATCAACCAGCACCTCACTCGAAGAGTGCGCAGTTAAAATAGCGGAAATATCCGGGGGGCATATGCTTTCCCGATCGGGTGTTATATCCGACGACGTGCTGCAGTTCAGCCTTAAAAAAGATTTTCAAAACGTGAAATTTTACAAGGTTCCTGCGGTCATAACCCGGGTTGTCCTTGTTGAGAATGACTATGACGGGTATGGTCCCACCCTGTTTCAGGGTACGCGGTACAGGATCTGGATTGCCAAAAAAGACGGTGTTGCCGGACTCCCGGCCCCCATCCCGATTATAAAACCGGAAAACGGGAAGCCGAGAATCGTTACCACCATTGGCAGCCTGTAATCCCCGGGCCCGCATTCGATGCCGTAAACCGGGAATGCGGGCGCTGCCATTTACTGCGATTATTTCCAGTACCCGGGCAGGTACACGTCATACACGGGATCGAGGGTGATGTCGGGTGCGTCGATGACCTTCCCCACAAAAGCGGAGATGTAACCGGTGCCGCCGTGTCTGGCGACGTACGTGGCGTGGTTAAAATTTTTTGGCGATCTGAGCTGGACCATCATGAAATCGGGCATCAGGCCCCCTTCGCCGAAAATGAGATTCAGGCTCGCGTTGTTGTTGAAGGGATTGGGATTCACCTGGGCAGCGAAAAAAATATACTTGCCCCTGGCTTTTTTCTTGATGAGCTTGATCCTGTCTTCTTTTTTCCTGATGTTTTTATCTATGATTTCCTGCACTATCCCGTTTCCGTCAATGAATCCTTTTGCATCGGGTATCGCATTTTCTATTGCCGCCCTTCGCTCGGCCGTGACCGTCCAGTCCATTGCTCTGGTTACATCATAGGCCGATTTCTTTTTTGCCTGCTGGGCGGAAAAGCCGGTTTCGAACAGGAATAGAATGGATGCCAGGATTATTCCCGGGACCAGGATGTACGGCAATGAGGTTGTTTTGTCTTGTTTCATGTCTCAAGGCTCCTTTGTTGTTGATGTGGGATTGTGATATCAGGCACATGCTGTGCCGGTATCTGCTTTGTCAGGAAAATATTTTATCCGGATTGAGGATCCCCTTCGGGTCAAAGGCTTTTTTGATGCGTTTGAGAAGCTCGATTTCAGCCCGGGAGAGGGCCAGTTCGAGGTAATTCTTGCGGATGTATCCCACGCCATGTTCTCCCGTGATGGTTCCTCCCAGCCGGATGGCCCGCTTGTAGATTTCACGCTTCAGCTCCGGCAGCATCTTCTTCCACCGGTCATAATCAAGGTCTCCCTTCAGGACATCGATATGCACGTTGCCGTCCCCGGCGTGGCCGAACATGATGGAACGGAGCGACCTGGATTCGAAATGCGATTTCAACTCCTTCAGAAACTCGGGGATTTTTGAACGGGGCACCACGCAGTCCTCGGCCAGGAACACCGGACTTTCCGCCCTGATCGCTTCGCGGATGGAACGCCGGGCTTTCCAGAGCCGCTCGCGCTGAAGCTGCGACTGGGCGATGATGATTTTTTCATCATCGACGCTGACGACTGCAGCGATTGTTGCGGCGTCGTCAAGCAGGGCCTGTTCCGAATTGCCGTTTATCTGGATGAGCAGATGGGCGCCCGCGTCGGGGAAGTGGATATCCCTGTCCAGGAATTTACCGACAAGCATGATGGCGTCCCGCTCCATGAATTCGATGGCGCACGGGACGATCCGGTTGACCAGAATCGCGTACACGGCCTCCACGGCCTCCTCCAGTGACGGGAAAGGAATGAGCAGGTCGATCGTGTGGAGTGGCGCCGGTATCAATCTCAGAAAGATTTTCGTTATGACCGCCAGGGTCCCCTCGGAGCCGACAAGGATCCCCGTAAGATTGTAGCCGGTTACGTTTTTTACTGTTTTCCCGCCGGTGACCAGAACGCTCCCGTCCGCAAGGACGATCTCCATCCCCAGGATGTAGTCCTTGGTGACGCCGTACTTGACAGCATGGGGCCCGCCGGCATTTTCCGCAACGTTCCCGCCGATGGAGCAGGATTCCAGGCTGGCGGGGTCGGGCGGATACATGAGGCCCTCTGCCAGGGCCGCTTCCTGAACGGTACGGGTGACGGCTCCCGGCTCCACGACCGCCACCATGTTCTCCCGGTCGATTTCAATGATGCGGTTCATTTTTTCCATGGAAAGGATAACGCCGCCCCTGACCGGCACGGCGCCTCCGGTAACCCCCGTACCTGCCCCGCGGGGGATGACCGGAACGCCGAGATCATTGCATGCTTTCAGGGCAGCGCTCACGTCGTCGACGGAACCGGCCCGCACCAGTATATCGGGCATGGCGGCAAGATCGGAGGTCTCGTCCCTGGAATAGGTTTCAAGGATCTCGCGATCAATGATAACTTTCCCTGCGCCAAGTATATGCGATAATTTTTCAGCGATTTCTTTATAGTGCTTCATGGCTGGCTTTTACTGTAATAACAGGTAATGGCTATTCAATGACGGTGTCAAGGATTTCCTTGCCAGACAGCACCGTATTAACTCCCAGTGGCAGAAAAATAAATCCTTGATTTATTATATTTGGCCTGATAGATTGATGCCCGGAGATCAGCCATGGGTAATAGCTGATAATGGGTTTATTCGGTGGAATAAAGGCCGCGCAGAGCGGCGAACGATAGTACATCGGGGGGGAGGTAAATGAAACAATGTCATAATTGCCGTCAACAGGTAGATGATGATAGCGCCCTGTACTGCAGCAAGTGCGGAACGCGCCTCATGGATGCTCCGGCCGCAACAGGGGCGCCTGCACCCAGAAAGAATATAAAAAGAGTGATATTTATTGCTCTCGGGATAAATCTTATCATGGTTGCCGGTTTCTTCGTAATGGGCAAGGGCTGTTCGAGCGTGACCGGGACCCTGGTCGCAAAAGGCGAGCCCCTGGGCAGTTTCAGCTTTGTTCCGAAACAATGCCGGTCGGGCCAGCAGATGAATTTTTTCGGATCAGTGCTGCTTGGCGATGGCCAGCAGGACGGAGCTGTGGTTGCCATCATTGATCCGATAAAAGGAAAAATAGTAAAGGTCGAGGTGCCCGGGTCATGCGAACCGCCTGACTACGAGAAATGCAAGGAAGTAATAATTGATCCGAAATACTGTTCCCGCTATGAAGTGAACGTGAAAAGGCTCCCTGTGGTGATAAATGAAATCTTCATGATCGGAGGGAATCTGAATCTCGACTGCACGTTCCCCGGCGGGGGCACCGCCAGAGGGAAGATCACCTTCGACCGGTGCAATTAATGCAGTTCCCTGTTGGATAATATTTTTACCGCGGAACAGGCTTGGTTCTCACCGATGATTCAATGACAGCAGATATTTGTTCAGTTCTGCAGGGTCCTTCTGACGCAGCACCGCCTCGGTTCCCACGACATACCCGTCACCAATGGAAAGGGCCTGCCTGGCGTCATCGGCGGTTTTGATGCCGAAGCCGATGATGATCTTCTTGTCGGTATTTTCTTTTATCATGCCGATTTTGTCCAGCAGCTCCGGGGATGCGAAGTTCGATTGTGATCCGGTAATGCCCCTCACTCCTATGAAGTAGATGATCTCGCTCCTTGACCTGTTCATCATCTCTATGTCCGCAGGGCGGGATTCAAGAGTGGCGAAGGGGACGATGGGGATCCCGAAGCCGCTGTCATAAAAAAGTTTTGCCATCCGGTTGGGAAGGTCCGGGATGATCACCCCGTCCAGGCAGCCCGCCATGGCGTCCGAGAATTTTTGTATGCCGTGGGAATAGATGATGTTCGCGTAGGTCATGACATACTTTTTTATGCCGGTATCGCCCAGGGAGAGTATCTCTTCCATGACGATATCAGGGGTCATGCCGCTTTCCAGGGAAGCATGGATCGCCCGGGCGATGACCGGGCCATCTGCAACCGGGTCGTTGAAGGGGATGCCGATTTCGACGAAGTCAAAACCATTTTGTACCACTGAATGAAAGCCATCCTTAAACGTGGCAGTATCCGGGTACCCGCCAGCAAGATATATTCCTCTCATAAATCCTCCCTCTTCTGATTCTCAATTATCCCCAGGTCCTTGTCGCCTCTTCCGGAAAGGTTTACCAGCACCCGCCTGCCCCGGAGTTCTTCCGCGTGTGCCAGGGCCCAGGCCAGGGCATGCGATGATTCCAGGGCGGGGATGATGCCTTCCAGCCTGGTCAGTTCGTGGAAGGCCTTAAGGGCCGCCTCGTCGAAAACATGATCGTATCGCACCCTGCCGGTGTCTTTCAGATAGGAATGCTGGGGGCCGATCCCGGCATAGTCGAGGCCCGCTGAAACGGAATGAACATCCTGTACCTGGCAGTTTTTATCTTGAAGAAGATAGGAGAGGGTTCCCTGGAAGATGCCCCTGGTGCCGAGTGATAACGTGGCGGCGTTGTCGCCGGGGCCAATGGAACGTCCCCCGGCTTCAACACCGACCAGTTCCACCCCGGGCCTGTCGAGGAAGCCCTGGAAAATACCCATGGCATTGCTCCCCCCGCCCACGCAGGCGATGACGGAATCGGGAAGAAAACCTTTGCCGCTGAAATAATCGAATGCCTCTCTGCCGGTTGCGGCATGGAAGAAGGCCACCATTTCAGGAAAGGGGTGGGGGCCTGCGACAGTCCCCAGGAGATAATGGGTGTCGGTGACGCTGGTGACCCAGTCCTTCAAGGAGGCGCTGATGGCGTCTTTCAGGGTACGGAGACCCTCGTCGACCGGCACCACTTCGGCGCCGAGGAGTTTCATTTTTTTCACGTTCGGCATCTGGCGTTCCATGTCAAGGCTTCCCATGTAGATGCGGCATTTCAGACCGAAGAGGGCGGCGGCCGTGGCCGTTGCGACGCCGTGCTGGCCGGCCCCGGTTTCAGCGATGACGCGGCCTTTCCCCATGTGCTTCGTGAGGAGCGCCTGCCCGATGGTGTTGTTTATTTTATGGGCCCCGGTATGGAGCAGGTCTTCCCGTTTGAGATAGAGATCGAACCCGTATTTTTCAGAAATGTTGCGCGCGTGATATACCGGCGTGGGCCGGCCCGCGTATTCCTCCAGGTAGCCGTTGAATCTCTTCATCGATTCGCCGCTCGCGGCAAATTCGCGGTATGCCCGCTCCAGTTCATCCAGGGCCGGTACCAGAAGTTCCGGAACGAACTGGCCACCATAGGGGCCGTAAAAACCTTTATCTGACAGCATTGCGTACCTCGATAATGAATTGTTCCATCAATTGGTAATCCTTGATCCCCCGTTCTGATTCAACCCCGCTGGATACGTCCACGCCGAAGGGGCGGTATTTTCGTATAATGTCAGCAACGGTTCCGGCTGTAAGGCCGCCCGAAATAATAAGCCGTGATCGGATATCATGAAGCCATGGGGGGAGCTCTGTAGCCTCGCCGCTGCCCCTGCTCGCGTCATACAGGAAGAGCGCGCCTTCGCCGGACCGCTCCTCCGTGTCGCCCGCGGAAATGAGCCGGCCCAGTTTGCATGATTCATACACCTGCGCGAGATCAAAGTCATGGTAGCAGTCAGCCACCTCGTCAAGGGAGACGCCGACGGCAATGGAGGATATTTTACCCCGGGCATACTGAGCCAGTTTTCGCGCGTGTTCGGCGGGCCGGTACCGGACACTCCGGTCGTGAAGCACGACACCGATAGCCGAATACCCCAGGCCGATCGCCCAATCGATCTGTTCAATTGATGTAATACCGCAGACTTTTACGAACATGGCTGCACCAGGGCGCTGTAAAACTCTTTTAATTTTTGCGCCGGATCGACGGCGGTCATGAGGGTTGTCCCGACCAGGAAGGCATCGGCACCGGCTTTCCGGAAGCCAATGATGTCTGCACCTGTCTCGATGCCGCTTTCGGCTATTTTCATGAAAGAGCCTTTCAAAGACCGCATGGTTTCCATGGCCTTTTTCTTGTTGATCTTGAATGTCGTGAGGTCCCGGGAGTTTACCCCGACCATCTCCGGGTCCAGCGCCTTGATCTTTTTAAATTCTTCACCGTCATGTATTTCATACAGAATGTTAAGTGAATAGTGGCGCGCCTTCCGGGTGAGAAAGCGCAGATCCCTGTCGTCCAGTATAGATGCGATGAGGAGGATGAAATCGGCCCCATGGGCGAAGGCGTTGTAGATCTGTACCTCGCTTATTATGAAATCCTTGCAGAGGAGAGGAAGCTTCACGGCCTGGGAGACTTCGGTCAGGAAATCGAAGCTCCCCTGGAAATAGCGGCTGTCAGTAAGCACGCTCACCGACCCGGCACCGCCCCTCTCATAAAGCCTGGCATGTCCCACGATGTCCACGTCGACATTAATGGTCCCTCTGGACGGCGAGGCTTTTTTTATTTCCGCGATGAAGGGTTTTATCCTGAGATGCGCCAGGGGGTCTCTCATCTGCCTGGTGCGGATTTTTTCCGCCGGGACCAGGGTTTTTATTTCGTTCCTCTTGTTCTCGATTATTTCATTCAGGTACATCTGCTTATCCCTGCATTACCGCTTTGAGATGATTGCCGCTGCTCACCAGATCATTCAGCTTGTTCATGACACTGCCGTCGGCGATATGCCGCCTGACAAGCTGGAATGCGTCGCGCATGCCGTTGCGGTTCATGGTGCGGAGGGCCAGTGCCGCGTTCAATGAGAAGATGTCAGACATGCGCTCGCTTTCACCGGAAAGGCCCTCCAGGAACAATTGTTTTGCCTCAATGCGGTCCCTGACCACCGGCATGGGGAACGGCTCGAAGAAATCCGACGGGTCTATCGAGAACCTGCGCTCATTGCCCTCTCCGATATTGATGCATTCGGTGGCTTCCCGGGAAGAAACCTCGTCGAATCCGTCCCGCGATGCATATACGGTTATATTTTGCTTCCCGATTTTCCGTATCACCTGGGCGATAAAGTCAAGGCGGTCACGCCTGTTGATGCCGATGACCTGGTACGTAGGGTCGGCCGGATTGATGAGGGGGCCCACGAAGTTGAATATAGTGGGGACCTTCAGTTCTCTGCGGACCTTCCCGATTCCTTTCAGGGCCGGATGGTAGTGCGGAGCCAGCATGAACACGTAGTTGTGGCGGTCAAAGTATTCCTCCGGGGACGTGCCCGTATACGCCAGGTCCATCCCGAGTTCGGAGAGGATATCCGCCGACCCGACCACGCCGCTCTGGGCCGTGTTCCCGTGCTTGACCACGCTGTAGCCGAGGGAGGACAGGATGATGCTCACCGCAGTGGAGATATTGACCGTGGACTTGCCGTCGCCGCCGGTACCGCAGGTATCGATGCTCTCGACGGGACCGGCCTCGAATCTGCGCTTGTGACTGTCGAGGGTCGCGGCCAGGGCGGCGACCTCGTCGACAGTCTCGCGGCGGAACTTTATCGCGATGAGGGATGAGGCGATCTGGGCATCCGATAGCCGGCCATGTATCATCCCTTCGAAGAGGGACCGGGCATCATCGAAATTCAGCCGGTCGCCTGAATTTACTTTTTTTACGAGTTTTTCCATGTTATGCCCCCACCCTGCTCAGTTCCATGCTGGATGCGGCGCTGGATGCCGCGAAATCAAGGAAATTTGCAACTATCTGCCCGCCGTATTCGCTCAAGATCGACTCCGGGTGAAACTGCACGCCGAAAAATTTACGTTCGCTGTCCTCGATGGACATCACGGTGCCGTCGTTCTTCGAACGGGACGTCACGCGCTGCCCGTCCATGCTGACGGCCAGGGAATGATACCGCACCGCGGTGAAGCTGCCGGGCATGCCGCTGAAGAGAATCGACCTGCCGGTCACGGCGATTTCATCAAGCTTGCCGTGCTGTATGGTCCCGGCCCTGACAATACCGTATCCGAGGGAATAGGCAATGGCCTGCATGCCCAGGCACACGCCGAAGATCGGTTTCTTCCCCAGGTACTCGCCGATATAGCGCAGCGTGGTACCCGAGTTTTTCGGCGACGACGGGCCCGGCGATAGGATGATGCCGTCATACCTGTCGACCGGGATGAAGACGTCGTTTTTTATAATGGCGACATCGGCGCCGCATTCATGGAACAGCGCGTGCAGGTTGTAGGTGAAAGAGTCGTAATTATCGATCATTAAATACATTTCGTTTCTCCAGCGTGTTGATAGTTTTTATGGCCTGGAACAGGGCCCCCAGCTTGTTGCCGACCTCCAGGTATTCTTTGTCCGGGTCGCTGTCGTACACGATGCCGGCGCCGGCTCTTAAAATCACCCGGCCGCGCCTGACAAAGGCGCTCCGTATGATGATGCAGGTATCGATGTCCTGGCTGTACGAAAAGTAACCGGCGCATCCGGCATAAAAACCGCGGGGCGATTTTTCATACCGGTCGATGAGTTCCATGGCGCGGACCTTGGGCGCGCCCGAAACGGTGCCGGCCGGGAAGGTATTGCAGAAGAGACGCAGCGGCGACATGTCATCGCGCATACGGCCCTGCACCTCGGACACGATGTGGATCAGGTGGGAGTAGACCTCGGGCTCGAAGGAACTCACCACGCTGACGCTGTCCGATGAGCAGCCGGTGTACAGATCGTTGCGCGCCAGGTCCAGCAGCATGAGGTGTTCTGCCCGCTCTTTTTCATCGGACAGGAGCTTCGCTGTTATCTCGCTGACGGAGCCGCCGTCGATGCGGTAGGTGCCGGCTATCGGCTTCAGCGTGGCCGTCCTGTCCTGGATCTTCAGGTGTATTTCAGGGGACGTGCCGCAGAGTACCTCGCCCCCGAACTTGATGTAAAACATGTAGGGGGACGGGTTTATATTGCGGAGAAGACGGTACAGGTTGATCGGATTGATCGCGCAGGCGATCTCGTATTTATTGGAAAGGACCGTCTGGATGCATTCGCCGCTGACGATGTCCTCTTTGAGAAGGCGCACTGCATCCGTATACGATTCCCGGTCGAATTCCTGTGATTGCGCGGGTTCCTCCCCGGGGAGAAAGAACTTTTTATGGCTGTGGAGTATCTCAGCCGCCATCTCAAGCGTGCGTCCGGCAGCCATGGCGTACGCTTCGTCAGGATTGCCGTCCGCGCCGGCAGGGGCTGAAAACGCGGCATAGAGCTTGCCCATGTGGTTGTCAAAGACGTAGAATTCATCGACCTGGAAAAAGACCATGGCGGGGGTTTCCGCGTCTTCACGCACCGTTTCCCTGAGGATGCCCATGTAGTTTGCCATGTCGTAACCCATGTAGCCGACATACCCGCCGCAGAAGTTGCCCATGCCCGCGTTCTTGTTGGAACTTTCCCCGTCGAGTTCCCGCACCAGGTAGTCGATTGGATTTGATTCAATCCGTTCAATGCCCGTTTCGCGCGATTCCGCGGTAAGGATACCGTTCTGGAATTTTATGACCCTGCGCGGCCGTATTCCGAAGAAGGTATACCGGGAAAAGCTCTTGTCGAGGTTGGCGCTTTCAAGAAGAAAGAGCTGGTCGGCGTCCGAAAAATTGAAAAGCAGGCTGATCGGGGTTATCATGTCGCCGGCTATTTCCCGGTACACAACCACGCGCCGGTACTGCCGGGAAAGGTTTTTAAACTGTTCTAATGTCGGATAAAGCATTTCGTCACCATTCTATTGTCATGTAATAATAAAAAAAGTGCGGCAGGCTGCCGCACTTTTGCATTCTTCATACATATGACACGCCGCCCGCTTACTGGAAGGTTTTCATTCGCCACCACCATATGGTATTCGATGTTGTTGTTCCGTTCATTGTCCCGTCATCCCCGAAGAACTATGTTTCTATTCGTAGAAACATAGTTACTATATATAGAAACACCCAATATATGTCAAGCAAAAATGGATAATTTTTTTGTATCAGGATTTTTTTTCGTCGCAGGTGGCAGCATGATTATAGGGACATGAGGCGCATGCGTCGGGGGAGCAGTGGCCCCGGCCCGGTGAGGGATGGAAAAACCTGTACAGTTTCACGGCCGTGGCAATGACAGCCAGGAATACAATAAAAATGACAATGATCGTCTGTGTCATCGGATTCACCATATCAACTGGCCTATCTGGCGGATCAGGAACGCCGCCATCCATGCCAGGGTTATTGAGAAGAGGGCTGAAAAGGCCGGCCATTTCCATGACCCGGACTCTCTCTTCATGGTCGCCAGGGTCGCCACGCAGGGGACATAGAGGAGCATGAATACCATGTAGCCCAGGGCGGTAAGGGGGTCGAATACAGGCCTGCCGGTATTCGGTCCTGACAGATGGCGCTGTTCCTTGATCCTGGTGATCAGGGAGGGGCCGCCTTCCGGCGCATCCTTGTCGGCATGGTACAGGATACCCATGGTGCCCACGGCGATCTCTTTCGCGGCAAGGCCGGTGATGATGCTCACGCTCATCCTCCAGTCAAAACCAAGGGGTGCCAGTGCCGGTTCTACCAGCTTTCCGATCCGGCCGATGTAGGAATGTTCGAGGCGCTCCCCGTCCCTGCCGTGCTGAAGGGATTGCAGTTCCGCATCCATCTTGTTTTTTATCGATGCAAGCTCCGCGGCGTTGGCCTGCCCGCCGGTTTTCATTTCCGACTGGTACCGCTTTTCCGCGCCGGCAATCATGGCGTCGTGGTTTCTGGTGTACTCGACATGCTCGGGAAATCGGCCCAGGGCCCAGATAATAATGGCAGCGACAAGAACAATGCCGCCTATTTTTTTCATATATTCCTTGCCCCGGTCCCACATGTGACGCGTGGTGTTTTTCAGACGGGGCAGCCGGTACGGCGGCAGTTCCATGACGAAGGGGGCCTCAATTTTACGGAAGAATGTTTTTTTCAGTACCATGGCGGTCGAGATCGCCACGGCAATGCCGGTGAGGTAAAGCGCGAAGAGAACCGTGCCGGCATGGGCGGGGAAAAAAGCGCTGATGAAGAGCACGTATACCGGGAGACGGGCGCTGCAGGACATGAAGGGAATTATGAGCATCGTGAGGATCCGGTCCTTCCTGCTTTCCAGGGTGCGGGTCGCCATAATGGCCGGCACGCTGCACCCGAACCCCATGATAAGGGGTATGAAGGATTTGCCGTGGAGGCCCAGGGCGTGCATCAGCCGGTCCATGATGAAGGCCGCCCGCGCCATGTAGCCCGAGTCCTCCATGAGTGATATCATGAAAAAGAGAATCAGGATGCTCGGGATGAATACGATGACCCCGCCGGCGCCGGCGATGACGCCGTCGGTCAGTAGTTCCCGCAGCAGGCCGGGCTCCATGAAACCCGTGATGAGCCGGGAAATTAATGCGGTCCCCGCCTCGATCCAGCCCATGGGATATTCCCCGACGGCAAAGGTCAACTGGAAGGTGAGCCACATGAAGAAGAGAAAAATGGGGAACCCCAGCACCTGGTGCGTCAGTATCCGGTCTATTTTTTCGCTGGCGGTCACCTTCGGACGAAGGCCCGGCCGGTATGTTTCGCGGAGCGCCCCGGCGATGAAGCCGTACCGGGCGTCGGTTATCAGGGTTTCGCTGTCATCTTTCAGTTCCGATTCGAGGGTGCGTATCTCATTTTCAGCCTGCTGAAGAACGGTGCCGGCACGTTCCTCACCGCAGGAAAGGTACCGCCTGGTTTCGGAGTCCTTCTCGAGGAGCTTGATCGCGATATAACGGGACGGGACCGGGGAAGCTGTATCACCATGGTCGGCCATCCGTTTCTGCAGTGAGGCGATGGCCTTTTCGATATCAGTGCCGTAATTGATTGTAACAGGTCGTACGGTTGTATCCCGGTTTTCGTGAACAGCCAGGACCCTGTCAAAGAGTTTCTCTATTCCTTCACCGTCGGGCCCGATGGTGGGCATAAAGGGCATGCCGAGCAGTTTCCCCAGGGACCCGTGATCCAGCTTGTCTCCCTTCTTTTCAAGCTCGTCGTACATGTTGAGCGCGACCACCACCCTGACTCCCATTTCCAGCAGCTGGGAGGTCAGATACAGATTGCGTTCAAGGTTGGAAGCGTCTATGACATTGATTACCACGTCCGGCCTGTTCTCGATGATATGCTTTCTAACGTAAAGTTCTTCCGGCGAGTATTCCGTGACGGAATAAGTGCCCGGGAGATCAGTTATGATGAACGTGCGGTCCCTGTGGCTGAAACGGGCTTCTCTCGATTCCACGGTTACGCCTCCGTAATTGCCGACCCGTTCACGCGATCCCGAGATATGGTTGAATATGGTTGTTTTTCCGCTGTTCGGGTTTCCCACCAGTACGACATGGATCGATCCGGAATCCTCCCGCCGGTTTGCTGATGAATGTTGTGCGTGGAAGGCTCCGGCCCGATGCCTGTTTTTTTGCCTCCGGCCCGGCCGTCCCGTGTTATAACAATAGGCCTGTATTTTCGGCCTTGAAAGAGCTGATCTGTTATCGGTGCTTTGATGTAATTCCACGTCTATCAAGCGTGCTTCTGACCGGCGGAGTGATATGTTGGAATCCATCAGCCTGTATTCAATCGGGTCTTTCAGGGGAGCGTTTTTAATGACTGTTACAGCTTTTCCCCTGATAAATCCCATCTCCGTGATTCTCCTGCGGAAGTGGCCGCGCCCCCGTACACCGGTGATTATTCCTTTTTGTCCGTTTTGTAGATCAGAAAGCGTCATGACTTATAAGCTTCTTATTCCTTACATTTTAGCCCTTGATTATTAATATATAAACCATTAAAGTTAGTGTCAACTAATAATAATAGATATATCTATATTTATTTGTATTTATATTCAACTTGTAGTCATAATCAATGGATTTGCGGCGCAAGGGTGTCATCTTTACTGATGCTGATAGACCATATATCGTAATTCTGAACTGGGAAAACAGGACGACAGGTCGATAATAGTATCATACATGAAACAGGAAAAAATTACATATGATATTATAAAAACAAGCCGGGACCTGGATACGATCGTGGTTAATTCCGGGGGAAGGAAGATACCCCTGCACAGCAAGGTGGATCCTGAACGGGATTCCGGTCTGCTCAGTGACAGGCTTGACCCCTCCCGCTATGATTTTCTTATCATTCTCGGGGTCGGACTGGGATATCATTGCCTGCCCTTAAAAAATTACATTGAAAGGTACGCGCGCATCATCCTCGTGGATATCCTTGACGGCATTGACACGGCTATCGGCCGCAACCGGCTCACCTCGTTCCTGATCAGTGATCCCCGCGTCACCCTGGTGACCGGGAAATCGATAGCGGAGGTGGAGAGCGTGCTATCTGAATATATCGATATGGATGCCATACGGGGTATATCGGTACTGGAGCATCCCGCTTCTGTCCGGATATTCAGTGATTACTATGGCTCTGTCAAAAAATCCATTGATAAAATAATAAGCATCAAGGCGGGAAACAAGGCCACCCGGAAGGCCTTTGGCGCGCGCTATCTGCGCAACATTCTTCTGAATTTCAGCATAATAGAAAGAGCTCACCCGGTGCGGGGCCTTTATAACGCCTTTGCGGGGTTCCCGGTCATCATCGCGGGATCAGGTCCGTCCCTGGACGGTGATGCCGAAATGATGGCCAGGCATCAGGACCTGTTTTTTATTATTTCCGTTGATTCAGCCCTGCCGGTACTTCAGGGGAGGGGAATTAATCCGGATATCGTCATATCCATAGACCCGCAGCCCTATGTGTTCGAGCATTTCCAGGATTGCGACTGCGGCAATGTCCTTACCGTGCATTCCATATCCTCCCATCCTTCGTTGGTAAAACGGCCCGGGGCATACCTGTCATTGAACTCCCATCCTCTTTCACAGCTGGCTTCCGAGGTCTACGGCGGCACGACCGGGTCTGTTGATTCCGGGACCGGGAGCGTCGCGGGTGACGCAGTCAGCCTCGCCATGAAATGCGGGTTTTCGGCAATCGGCATAACGGGCCTTGATTTTTCCTTTTCCGGTTTTAGCATCTACGCCCGGGGCACGGCGTATCAGAGGCGGTACGGCGTATTCCTGCAGGACCGGTTTTCCACGGTTGAAGGATTGAACATGAGATATATCATGACCTCCAGCGGCGGGTTCAAACAGGGGGGAAGATTCACGAGAAAGTCCTTTCTGCATTACCACCGGTCACTGGAGGATTTCATCAGGGATAACGCCGCCTCGCCGGTCATTGCCCTGAATGACCGCGGAATAACGCTCGAGGGCGCCGCACGGACCGGCATTGTGGATTTTATCAGGCAGTATTGCCCGGCCGACATACAGAAGAAAAAGATCGTCAGCGGGATACAGGGAACCGCGCCACTGATCGACAGGACACCCCTGGCGTCGGCAATCGGGCGGATCGTTGATGATGCCATCTTCGATGAACTCCTGGCGGCGTCCCTGGACGGGCCGGTTGACGAAGGGATGAAGGATCGTTACCGGAGCATGGCCCTCCTGGCCGGGCAGGGCCTGCAGTGAACCGCAGCGGCGGGACCGAAAATTTGATTAAACGGCTAAAATGATTTGGCCGATCATGTAATTGTACAAACAGCTGTTCATCAATTCTGAAAGGCAGGTCGTATTATGGACATGGATCAATTCAATATCCCTCACCAGAAGGTAAAGGAAAAAAGCGTGTATCTGCTCCACCTGGATGCCGCGCGAATCATACTGATATCAGCGGCGGTAATAGGCATCATCATCGTATCATTTCTTCTGGGAATGAATTTCATCAAGGGCGGGGACGGTACCAGGTCCCTTGTCGGCAAAAACGATATATTCGAAGGTCAGAAAGAGCTTGATCTGTTGAAAAACAATATCCCGGATCTTCCCGACGAGGAAGATCTGTCAAAACCGATGGATGAAAAACTGCTCAACTCCGACAAGGATGAAAAGGACTCGATAAAAGATAAAACGGAACCGGACAGTCATGCCGTCACGAAAGAGAAAAAGGCCGACGTTCCGTCAATTTCAAAAAATGATTCCCCGGACCTGCTGACCAGGGATAATTTCGACGAAGAGGTAATACCGGGGAAGGAAAGCAGGAAAACATCAGCCCGTTATTCGAATGACGCAAAAAAAATATCGCGCTCGCCGAAGCGTGACATGTATGATAAACCGGTCAAAAAAGCCACGGTGAAGAACGACGTCAGGAAGAAGAAACGCGGAAAATCAAAGGTGGTTGCCGTTTCGGGGGACAGGGTCGATGAAAGAAAAAATGTTTCTTCCGGGAATTACGTCATCCAGGTGGCGTCATTTGATAAAAAGTCGAAGGCACAGTCCGAAATCAAGGCGCTGAAGGACCTCAACTACGACGCCTTCCTCGATGAATCGCAGGTCAGGGGAAGGCAGTATTTCAGGGTACGGGTCGGCCCGGTGGCCTCCAGGAAAAGAGCCATCGATCTTCTGAAAAACATCCAGGAAAACGATAAATACCAGGAAAGCTACATGGTGCGCGAATAGGGCGCAACGCAAAAAAGGCTGCCTTCCCGGGCAGCCTTTTTTATGGCGTGAAAAAAATGAAGGTCACACGACCTCTTCAATCCTTCTGATGCCGTCCCTGTTCAGTACGATCCTGAAGCGCCGCAGGTACTCTTTCTTATTAACAATGAAATAGGTGATCATGTTGATATGATAGACCCGCATGCCGAATGCCCTCCGGTAACCGGAGTTGGCCGGGATATAGATCTTTTTTTCCGGGTTGTCCATGCTTCGTAGAAAGTGCTGGACGTTGAACCGCATGATGTCGATGACATCGTTGGCGGATTGGCGGTGCCGTATCTTTTTGAATTTCTTCGAGCTGAGGCGGATGTATTTACGGTACAGGATGACGTTTTCCCCGGTCATGCTGTTGTTGATGTCCGTGATGCTGTCGCGCGACCGGTAGTCGAGGATTTTACCGGGAACCGCATTGTCGTTGATAATGTTGAAGCTCTCCTTGCAGGTCCCGATCTTTTCGTCAAAGCTGTGATAGATGTTCCGCTGCCGGTCGTAGAGCCACTGGTGCAGGGTCACGCTCAGGTAAAGGCGGAGGAGCTCTTTTAAGCGGTCCTTGAACATGTAGCTGATAACCAGTGCGATGAAGAAGGGGAGTGAGAGGCTTCCGTACCGGCTCTGGCCGATGAACGCGACCATGGTGGCGAACACCATGGCAACCCCGGCGGCGATGCTGTAGACCGCCTGCTCAAGGAATTTCCCCCCCCGTTCGACGCGGGTCTCCAGGTATAAAATGTTGCTCAGGAATTTTTTCAGCGCCCCCTGGCGGAACACGAATTTTTCATTATCGCCTTTCGCCAGCGGGACCGACGGGTAGCCGCTGCGGATCCGGTATGAGGCTTCGCCATGGACAATTTCCATGACGCGCCGGTGATACTTTTTATGGAGCCGCGGCTGAATTTCCATCAGAATATCCAGCAGCCGGCAGGAATGGGTCTCGGTTTTCATGCTTATGTATTCATCGGCGAAGAGGTACACCATCTGCAGTTTCTCGGGAAGGCCACCAGCGGTGATTAACGGTTTCAGTTCCCTGAATTGTTTGGCGATGGATACCGTGCTTGTGATGAATTCGGCGACGAGATGCTCGCATTCTTTTGACCTGGTTGATTTTTTCAGGAACCGCAGCTGCACGCCGATTGATTTTTTATAGACCAGGCAGAACATTTTAACGTGATATTCATAGCTGGATATGCTCTGCCGGGTTCTCGATGCCAGGAGGCTGTCGAGGCTCCTCCGGATGCGCGCCATGATTTCCGCGTCATTGGCGAGATTTTTCAGGAGAATCGCCGGCGTTTTCAGGCGTATGGTAGCCCTCAGGTCTTTGTAGAAATCTCCGCTGGAATAGGTTTCGCGATTGATGTTGAGGTTGTTGGGTATAAAAAAATAGGTCTGCACAAAATATGAATTTGTGGTTTTCCGGTCCAGGGATAGGTTATAGGATTGTTTTATCTCGAACTGATAATTATCATGTATCTTTATCGTTTCTTTTATCATGGAGCATGGCTGCAGTGTAAGGGTCATGCTCTATATTTCGGAAAAAATGTGCAAAAAGATAACAAAATGGCCTGGCACATGGACCAGGCCCCGGGTGATGCAATCACAGCCGATGATAATTTAATAGATATTATCTTTAATGAGGGTTTCTTCCAGCTCGTCAGCCTTGGCCGCGATAAATGAAAGGGATTTCATGAAACGCAGCGGGTCGCAATCTTTAAGGAGAATCGTGTTGCGCAGAATCATGGTGTCGTTCAGAAGGGCGATGGAGCCGTAATCCAGGGTCGTGTTAAGCTGGAGGCAGTATTTGTAGAGTTCGCACAGGTCCTTCTTGAGCTTGCCGATAATCGAATAATAATTTATGATCCGGTCGCCGGCTTCGTCCTTGGTGAGGGTAATCAGCACTTCCTGGGAGCGGTCGTTGTCAAATTCAATGTGGGTCGTATAACTCCCCTGCGCATCCTTGTGGAATCGTATCTTGAATTCACTGGCGATTGCTGATATGAAACCGTCAAAAACTTCCATCTTGGCGCCTCACGCTGTAAATTATGGCTTCGAATTAATATCCGGACGTTCGGACATCGCTTCCGGCACATGCAGAATTATGAATCATTAAGCAATTAAGTCAAGAAATAACTATGAAAAATCCTTGAAAAATAATTGTTCAGACGCTGTAGTGACGATTATCGCAAACAAGGATTCCGTTTGAATGATACCACTATTGTCCGCTGATACCCGTGAGAAAAAGGCCATTTTCAAAAATACCCGCGAGATAATCCATTACCTTTCGGTTGATATCGGTGAGCGGACCATACGAAAATATGACAATCTTGAGCGTGCGCGGCAGTATATTATCGATTATTTTACCCGCTACGGCGTTGCCCCGTCGGAAGAAATGTACGAGGCGGATGGCTGCAGGGTATCCAATATCGTAGCCGAGATACGGGGTACGGAAGATCCCGAAACGATTATACTTGTCGGCGCCCATTATGACACCATCGAGGACACTCCCGGTGCCGATGACAACGCGTCAGGAATTGCCGGACTCCTTGAACTGTTCCGGCTCATGTCAGCCATGCGATTCAGAAAAACAGTGCGCTTTGTCGCCTTTACCCTGGAGGAACCGCCCTTTTTTTCCACGGAACTGATGGGAAGCATGATCAACGCGAAGAACTGCAGAAAGCGGAAAGAGAAAATTGAATTAATGGTCTGCCTTGAAATGCTCGGTTACGGTTCAAGGAAATGCCACCAGGATTATCCCCTGAACCACAACAGGAAGGAATTCCCGGTTTACGGGAATTATATCAGTGTCATCTCGCTGCCTTCGAATGCTGAATTCGTGTATCTGTGGAAAAAAGTTTACAACGCCCGCGCCCGCTGCAAGATATTTGAATACATCGGCCCTGCGTCGATCCCGGGCATGGACCTGTCCGACCATATGTCCTACATCCGTTCCGGTTACCGGGCCATCATGATATCGGACACCGGGTTCTACCGCAACAAGTTCTACCATTCTCCGGACGACACCTATGATACGATTAACTTCAGGTTCCTGGCGGACATTATTTTCAATTCATACATGACGCTGAAGGATCTCCTGGACATGGACATCGGTCTCTAAACGGCGCGGGGGAATAGCGCGGCAATACCCGCCGCCTTCGTCGCTTTCTCATCTACACCGGCTTTAAAATTCCCAGCAGTTCCACGTGGGGCGTCTGTGGAAACATGTCAAAGGCTTCGATTGACTCAAGGGCGTAGTTTTGCAGCACCGTGACATCGTCATGAAATGTTTTAGGGTTGCACGACATGTACACTATCGCGCCCGCCCTCATGCGGTCAATGCTTTCCATGACGCTCCGCTGCATTCCGGCCCGGGGCGGGTCCATCACGATGGTTTCGTAGTCTCCGGCAGCGGTTTTTAGAAATCTGTCCGCGTCGCTGCAGATGAATTCAACGTTAGCCGTCCCGTTGATGCTTTTATTTACGCCTGCGATTTCCACCGCCTCCGGGTTCATTTCAACGCCGGTTACCCGTTCCGCGGCATCGGCGATGAACAGGGAGATGCTTCCCACGCCGGCGCAGAGGTCCAGGACGCTCCCGCGCGCGTGGTCGCGGATCTTCCGGTACATCCGTACCGCGATATCGGCATTGGACTGGAAAAAGGAATTAGGGGTGATGCGGTACCGGATATCGTCAAAAGACTCTTCGATGTACCCGACCTTCACCGTTTCCATGATCTCCCCATAGCTCAGATCGGCAAGGCCGCCGTGATGAAGTATGGATACTGAATCGGCTTCGTCTTTAATCGCGTCAATTGCGGGCATCAGCCTGTTTTCTTTTTCCGCCACCACGAAATTCACCATCACCTGGCCGGTATACCGGGCCTCCCTGAGCACCACGTACCGGAGGTATCCCTCGTGGCGGAGATAATCGTAACCCTCGATCGTCTCGATGAGGGGGCGGACTTTCCGGTACAGCCGGTCGGACTTCTCCTGCATGATGCTGCAGGAGGCCACGTCCACCACGACGCGAAAACTGCCGCGGCGGCGGAGGCCGCACCTGCCGAAGGCGGTTACCATGTCCATGCGGCTCCGGTAGCGGTACGGCTCCGCGGGGTGGACGGAGTCAACGGCGGCAATGCCCCGGAGGGCGTCGTTCACCAGCTGTTTTTTAAGGAGAAGCTGGCTGTCATAGTCCATGTCCTGGAACAGGCAGCCGCCGCATTGGCCGAAATGGGGACAGGAGGGCGTGATTCCATCGCCGCGGTAACAGTCAATGAGCCGGTTGATGTAGAGTCTTTCTTTTTTTTTCATCTGTGATAATTCACTGTTCAGCCGGGCCCCCGGTATCCGCGAGGGGAGCCCGGAGTCACATGCTGTACAGAATAATTCTATGCCCGGGAAGAAACAGGGCGAAAGAATCATCCTTCATGCGATGCCGCCTGAATTCATCCGATTCGGGCTTAAAGAAGAGTGATCTCTTCAGGTCGGATAGGGAGAACAGGCTGTCGCGATAATGAACCATGCCGTTTTCGCCATGGCTTCCGAAAAATGCAATGCTTTTCTTTTTGGTTCCCGATATTCCTTCCGGCCTGATCATGTCCGGGTAATGGGGAGACCGCGATACAGAACACCAGTCCCACCGCATCGCGTCGAGAAAAAAAATTTTTTCCCCGGGAAAGCGGGAAGAAATATAATCGAAGAGGAAGAGCGCGCCTGATTCCCAGCTCCTGGTGATCCGTGATACGGTATCGACCTGCGTTGACGCCAGTTCGCGGTACAGATCAAAGGATGATCCATGGCGTCCTGCCAGCAGGGAAAGGGTCGTATCAAACCGGTGCGTGTTATACAGCCGGTCGGTGAGGAGAGCCACCTGTTCGAGGAGCCGGAGGTCTTTTGTACCGAGCCACCTGTTTTCGATAACCTGGTACGGGGCTTTTTTTGAGTACACCATGCCGTACTGTCCGGCGGCATCCATCATTTCCGTTCCGGGAAGAATTTTAAGGAAGCCCAGCTGCAGGTGGTCCGGCCGGAGATCGTACAATTCATTATAGGAGCGGGCCACGGACGCCATGTCATCAAAGGGGAGACCGGCGATCAGGTCAAGGTGTATCCTGATGGTGCCGAGGCCGATAAGCCGCTCAAGGGCCGCTTTTTCCCTGTCCCATGCTCCGGTGCGCTTCACGGCGGACAGGGTTTCCGGGTTTGTCGTCTGCACCCCGATCTCGAACTGGAACAGGCCCTTCGGGCAGCGGGACAACAGGTCAAAATCGTCATCGCCGAGGCGGAGGGGGTGTATTTCAAAATGAAATGCCGTGGGTCCGTCGCCGTAATACTCCAGGAGGAAGTTCCATATGGCCCGGCAGTGGTCACGTGCCGCATTGAAGGTACGGTCAACGAACTTGACGAGCAACGGCCCGCTCCTGAGGATTGTCTTCAATTCTTCCTTCACGGTCTCAGGGTCTTTCAGTTCCATCTTCTGATCGGACCTTGCGGACAGGCAGTAGGTGCAGTGAAAGGGACATCCCCGGCTTGATTCATAATAGATATACCTGTTGCGAAGGCCCGCCAGGTCTTCTTCCGAATAGGGGGAGGGCATTCCGGCAAAGGGCGGATTGGGGATGCCGACTATTTTTTCAACGGTCCCGAGGCCGTTTTTAACCAGCTGCCGGAATGCCTCCTCGCCGTTCCCGGTGACAATATGATCAATAAAGGGATAGTCCGTCAGCCATGATTCGGGATTGTAGCTGACCTCCGGCCCTCCCAGCAAAAGAATGGCTGTTCCGCAGCGCCTCTTTAATTCGGGGATAAGCATCCTCGTCAGTTCAGAATTCCAGATGTAAACGGAGAGGGCTATGACATCGGCCTCCTCCGCGGCCACCATGGCGGCGATCTCTTCGATTTTCTGGTTGATGGAAAATTCACGGATTATTGCCGATACGTCAAGGCCGCGCAATGCTGATTTCAGGCAGTAGAGGGCAAGGCATGAATGGGTATAGCGCGCGTTAATGGCGGCGAGAAGGATTTTTTTCATATGGTTTCTCCGTCATCCAGGGGGCCTGCAGCCTGATATTCACGGCTTGTATTTCCGGGTCCCCGGCGGTGCAGTCCGCGCCCGGATCATGCCCGCGCTGCTTCATTCGGCGGCGCCGCTGCGTTTGAGCAGTTCGGCGATCTCGCTGTTCCCGTACGTGAGGGCTACCCTGAGCGGGGTGGTTCCCTGCGCGAAGAGCGAACCCGCGATGGCGCAGTAGGCAGCCCCGGTGCGGGGATTGACAGACGCTCCCTTCTGGAGGAGGTAGCGCGCCAGCTCGATGTCCCCGGCGGCGGCCATATGGAGGGGGGTGAGCCCGTTTTCGTCACGGGCGTTGATATCGGCCCCATGATCGATCAGGAGCCGGGAAATCGCTGCGCTTTTCGCCGCGGCCTCGATCAACGGCGTCCGTCCATCGTTGCTGCGGGCGTCGACAAGGGCCTTGTTCGAAAGAAGCAGGCTGGCGATCCCCAGGGCTATCGCGTGCTGCGCTTCTCCGATTGTCTTGCCGTTGACGAATTCGATCGGGTTCACGAGGGCGCCGTTCAGGCGGACCTCGTAATGGCAGTGGTCGCCGCTGGCGGAACCGGTCATGCCAACATATCCGATGACGGTGCCGCGCCTGACGCGGGTGTTCTTTTTCACGGCAAAGAGATGGCAGTGGCCGTACACCGATTGGTATCCGTTGCGGTGCTGGATGATAATGTAATTACCGAGCGTGCTGCTGACGCCGACGAGGGAAACGATGCCGTTACCCGTGGCGCGCACGGGGGTCCCGTTTTTTGCGGCGATATCAAGGGCGCGGTGGTAATCGCTGTTGTTGTCGAAGGGCGAGCCGCGCCATCCGAACCGGGAGGATATCCTCCCGTCGACGGGGGGAATGGAGGGGATATCGGATGAAAAGCCTTGAAGCGACGCCAGGACGATATGGAGCGGCGTGCTGCCGTCGGCGGCTTTCGCGTTGACATCGCCGCCTTTTTCGATGATCAGGGATATCATGTCCAGTGCCCTTTTCGACTCGTCATCGACTTTCTGCGTGATGGTAAAGATTCCGGTTTTCCTGCCGTTGCTATCGTCAAAGCACCGGTTCACTACCCGGTAAAGGTCCCACCGGGCGGCAATGTGGAGAAGTGTCCACCCGTCAAGGAAACGGCGGTTCGCGTTGAAGAAGCCTGACAGGGAATGGCGGACCTCCTCGACATCGTTGTTTATGACCGCGCTGGTGATGTCGCTGTACTTTTCATCCTGTTCCCGGGTTGAGCCGCAGCAGAGGGAGCCCGCGATGAATATCAGTAATGCCGTAATGCCGGTTATTTTTTTCATGCTGATACCCCGTTGGCCTTTATTGCCTGATGATCAAAAAGTATGTTCACGCATCACTGCATTTTTATTGCCGGGTTCCAATAAGGATATTGCACGGATTAACACAAGGGAGAGCTTAAAACTGCGCGTCCGGCAGGAGTCGAACCTGCGACCTACGGATTCGTAGTCCGGCGCTCTATCCAACTGAGCTACGGACGCGTGTAAAACTATATTTCGAATACCTTTTCCCGCCCGGTCCGGCAACAGGAAAAAATGTATAAGCCTGGTAAATCAGACATCAATTTTTTTTGCGTATTCCATGACATAAGGGAATTCGTACTTTTCATTCGCTTTGACATTCAGAAAGCCGTATGCGCACAGGGCGAAATATGTCACGTGAGACAGATACACCAGTATGACGACGATCAGCTTCAGCACGCGGAATGAAATGGGCACGAAGACTGTCGAAAACGTAAGGAGCATCGGCAGAGCCGTGAAGATCAGCGCCATGATAAAGGCCTGCTTCCCGTGGTGCATGGCGAACCCGTCGCCTTTCCTGAACATGAACGGGTACATCCACCCTATAAACGGGAAATAGGTGAACCATATCAGGGGCACGTCGAAATGGACATTGTACCGCTTGATTGTTACGCTGATTTTTTCTGCCATTGCTCTTTAACTCGTTCGGAGAAGGAGGGATTCGAACCCTCGGAACCGTTACCAGTTCAACGGTTTAGCAAACCGTCCCCTTCGGCCTCTCGGGCACCTCTCCATTGATAAGGGCACAAGTTTTTGTGCGCTTATCAATACCAGGTTCGGAGAGAGAGGGATTCGAACCCCCGGTACCTTGCGGTACAACGGTTTTCAAGACCGCCTCCATCGGCCACTCGGACATCTCTCCGGGAGCAAAATTATTAAAAGGTGAATGAATGTCAAATAAAAAAGATGGAATCGGTCATGGTTATAATTATGAAGCGGAAAAATTACTGAAAAAGCAGGGTACGGTGTGTTATAAATCAACATTAATCCCGAATTTAAGCATTATTTCCCCGGCAACGGGAAACGGTTTATACTCAAAGCCGTAAATACGGATTTTCTGCCTGGTAAGCATTACATCCAGGGCGAGACAGGGCTCTATGTACAGGTTGTTATAGAACTTCCAGATATATCCCCCCTCGATCGTGAGGTAGGGAGCGATGGAACTGCCTTTCCTGTTGAAAAACGCGTGGCTGACCATGTTGTTCCAGAGACCGATACCTGCGCCGATGCTGAATCCGTCAAAATTTTTTCCGAAACAGTACTGGACGACCAGTGAAAAGGTGTTTACGTCGTTTTTGTAAAAATACCGGGTCGCTGCCAGAGAGTTCGGGATGCGCATGTGGGTGATGTCGAGGCGTATCTTGAACTGGTCTATACCGAACCACGGCTGGATGCCGAGGCCGAATTCGCCGTCGATCACGCTCAGTACCGTGGGGAAAAAGTTCAGGTTAACGCCGAGGGCCACCCGGTGCCCCGCGGGTTCCGCCATGGAATCGGTCTTGCCTGCGTCATCGGGTGGTCCTTCTTCAACAATTTCAAAAGGGATTTTTTTTCTGGTCGTGTCCTGGGCGGAGCTGGGGAGAGTGACAAGAACGGCAACCGCAATGGAGGCTGCTGCCAGGAATACAACAATTTTAGATTCACTTTTTGGCGTCATTGCTTATTAGACATGAATTACCGGTAATTATTCCGGTGATTCTTTACCGGAATGTAAGAACAGAATAAAGACGTTTGGAAATATTTCAACACATTTATTGTTTGTATGAGCATAATGGGAATGGTCGAGTACGGACAGTTAATCTTCGGATTCCGATGCGGTCCCGGCCATGATCTCGTTGATTACCAGGCCTGTCAGCATGAATCCGAACATACCCGTTATATGCACCAGGGAGCCGTTGATCTGCTTTTTCATGCCGCACCGGTCCGCGCATATATTGTCGTCACCTGCGCGAGTGTATTCAGCGTCTTTCGTAGAAGGAAAATCGCCGGGGTCGCACACGGACTCATATGATTGAGCCACTGGCAGTTCTTCGCTGTACACGCACATCACATCGGCTGATACGCTGTCCTGCCGGAGCCTCCTGCGGACGGCCCTTGCCAGGGGGCAGTTTTTCGTTTTGGATAGAAAATTAATCCTGATTTTTGAAGGGTCTGTCTTGGCCGCCGCCCCCATGGAGGAAAAAATTTTTACGCCGGCCGCGAGACACTGTTCTAATAATAGAACCTTGTTCTTGAGCGAATCAATGGCGTCGATGACATAGTCATAGGATGCAAGATCAAATTCCCCGCAGCTTGTTTCATCGTACGCCGCGTGACGGGCAATGATAGAGGCAGAGGGATTTATTTCCAGTAGACGGTTTTTCAGCTCTTCCACTTTCGATTTGCCGACATTTCCCGCCAGGGCCTGTATCTGGCGGTTTATGTTGGTGGGGCAGATGATGTCCGAGTCAACCATGGCCAGGTTCACAAGGCCGGAGCGGACCAGGCTTTCTGCGCACCAGCTTCCCACTCCGCCGACGCCGAAAATGATGATCGATGTCTTGCTCAAGCGGTCCAGGGCTTTCTCCCCGACCACCATCAGGGTCCGGTGTGTCATGTTTTTGTAAAAGGAGTTCATCTTGTTCAGGCTCTGCTTATGACAACAAATGACGGAACAGGATATTGTCAATGATAATAATTGAGAATTGTAATTGACTCATCATCACTTTTTATGACTGTTATTACACCATGAAAAAACTGATTCACACCCTCGCGATAGTGCTGTGCCTTGCCGGCATTCTGACCGTCGACCTTGAGGCGCGGCGGAAGAAGTAGTGAGGCGTGATCCTGTATCCTGACTGCATTTCAGTCTTAGAAACAAAGCCGGGGGTAGTGATTGATGAAAGAAAGCGAAACCCTTATTTGTCCCTTCTGCGAGGAAGGGGCCCTGAAAAATGTCAAGTGCAAGAAGTGCGGCAGGCCTTTTCTCCTCTGCGATGAGTGCGAGTCGGTGTACAAGGACAAGGATACTCTTGATGAGGATTGCTGGGTTGAATGCCCCCATTGCGGCGAACATATTGACGGTGAAGGATGACACGGGCGGCGATGGAGATTGCCGTTTTCTTATTTCCGTGCGGCGGTCAGTCGCCGACTATCTCCGTGCCGATACCGGCCTGCGTGAAGATCTCCAGCAGAACCGCGTGCTCGACGCGGCCGTCAATGATATGGGCCTTGCCGACCCCTCCCGCCACCGCGTCGCAGCAGCAGTTTACCTTCGGGATCATTCCGCCGGTGATCTGGCCTTTTTCGATAAGGGACTGTATCTTCTTCACCTTGAGGGTCGAAACGAGCCTGTCCTCCAGGAGGACGCCTTCCACGTCGGTAAGAAGGATGAACTTTTCCGCTTCCAGTGATTCGGCGATCTTTCCCGCCGCCAGGTCCGCGTTGATATTGAAGGTGGCGCCTTCCTCGTCCACGCCGATGGGCGCGATGACCGGGATGAAACGGTCGCGGTCGAGGGTATCGAGAATACCGGGATTGATTGATTTTACCGAACCAACCTGGCCGATATCGACCTGCTCGTTGCTTTTGGTCGTGTGAAACAGTTTCTGCGCGGTTATCAGGTTCCCGTCCTTGCCGGAGAGCCCCACGGCCCTGCCGCCGTTCTGGTTGATATTGTTGACGATTTCCTTGTTGATTTTTCCCACCAGCACCATTTCCACCACGTCCATGGTCTCGCCGTCAGTGACCCGCATCCCGTCCACGAAATCGCTTTTTTTACCGATCTGCTTCAGGAGCCCGTTGATCTGGGGCCCGCCGCCGTGCACGATGACCGGATTCATCCCCACCAGTTTGAGGAGTACCATGTCCCTGGCAAAGGACTTCCGGAGGGCGTCATCCACCATGGCGTGGCCGCCGTACTTGACGACGATGGTTTTCCCGTAAAATTCCCTGATGTAGGGGAGCGATTCCAGGAGGGTGTTCACTTTATCGATATACTTTTTCATGCGGGGCCGCCAGGCGTTTGTAATTGATTACAGCACCGGAGATTGAACCACGTCCCGTGACTGTCTGCTGGTATCCAGGCGGCAGTTTGATAATAACGTCAATAATATTTTTTCAGCCCGAAGGGTAATATTCTTGATATAATTGGCAGTATCAAAATATCGTACCTTCCGATGACATCTTCCGAATCAAATAAACTTCCGGCAGCATCGCGCACCCGCTGGCACTCGTTCCTGGTCGCCAGCGGCATCATGCTCAGCCGCATTGCCGGGCTTGTCCGCGTAATAGTCTTCGCTTATTTCTTCGGCCGGAAATCCGATGCTGCCGATGCCTTCAACGCGGCCTTCCGTATCCCTAATTTTTTGCAGAACCTCTTTGGCGAAGGGGTTCTTTCCGCCTCGTTCATCCCGGTGTACGCCAATCTTCTGGCGCGAAATGAAAAAGAGGAGGCCCGTCGTGTTGCAGGCGCTATCGCCGCGCTCCTGGGACTGGTGACATCAGTGCTGGTATTGATCGGGATCCTCGCAACACCATGGCTGATTTATATCCTGGCACCGGGGTTCACGGGGGAGAAACGGGAGCTCACCATCGTGCTGGTGCGGATATTCTTTCCCGGCGCGGGCCTCCTCGTCTGGTCCGCCTGGTGCCTGGGCATCCTGAACAGCCACGGCAGGTTTTTTCTTTCCTACACTGCGCCGGTAGTATGGAATGCGATGATCATACTGGCCCTGTTGCTTTTCGGCTGGAACGCATCGCAGAACGATCTTGCCCGATACGCTGCCTGGGGATCAGTCGCGGGAAGCTTTATGCAGATTATAATCCAGCTCCCCGTTGTAATCCGGATTCTCGGAAGCGTGCGACTTTCCTTCAACCTCCGGGGCACCCATGTGCGCACGGTGATAAAAAATTTCATCCCGGTTTTCATCGGTCGCGGTGTAATGCAGATCAGCGGCTACGTTGACCAGGTTCTTGCCAGCCTGCTGGCTACCGGTGCCGTTGCCGGTTTGAGCTACGCGCAGATATTGTACACCCTCCCGGTGAGCCTGTTCGGCATGTCGGTTGCGGCGGCCGAGCTGCCGGCCATGTCAAAGGCGGTTGGAAGCGACACGGAAGTTGCGGAACAGCTCAGGAAGCGTCTCAACAACGGCCTGCGGCAGATAGCATTTTTCGTCGTCCCGTCGGCGGTTGCCTTTCTGGCCCTCGGAGATATTATCGTGTCCCCGATTTTCCAGAGGGGCGAATTCACCGGTGATGACACCGTATACGTATGGGCCATCCTTGCAGGTTCGTCAGTGGGCCTTCTTGCCTCTACATTGGGACGGCTTTATTCCTCGACTTTCTACGCCCTTCGAGATACCCGGACGCCACTTCGCTTCGCTATTGCAAGAGTCGTCCTGGCGGGTTTTATGGGATACGTACTGTCACAGCACGCGCCGGCTCTCATCGGCATAGATTCACAGTGGGGCGCTGTCGGCATCACAGCCGCTTCAGGTTTCAGCGGATGGATCGAGTTCATGATGCTGCGCCGGAGCCTCAACAGGCGAATCGGAAAAAGCGGCCTTGCGCTTTCCTTTACCGTGAAGCTATGGCTTGCCGCCGGCACAGGAGCGGCAGCTGCCTGGGCGGTGAAAAATAATACGGTTCAATTCCATCCGATACTCCGGGCCCTGCTGGTCCTTGGACCTTACGGGATTGTTTATTTCACCATGGCATTTATCTTTAGATTGCCAGAAGTGCAATTCGTCAAACGGATCGCCGCGCGGCTCATTTCATTTGTAAAAAAATAATGTGGCTTTATGCCTTTTTGACAATTTTCAAGGAAGAGCAGCACAGGAAATAATCGGGGATATACAGGCGTATCGAAGGGTATATGATATGGATATGAAAAGACTGCTCAGGATATTTTTTATAGGCCCAACGGGGGGACGCAATTTCCGCAACATGACAGTTATCGCTGTTACGGCAGTCCTGCTCATGGCGGGTCCCGCCTTTCCGGCTGATGAGTATTCTCCCGGGGAAGATGCCCTTATCTGGATAAGCACAAAGATGTATGAGCGGGAATACCGGCGCAACATGCGGAATGCGACCGTTCTGGACATCGTGCTTGCGCGGATCAATGTGGGCCCGGAATACTGGACAAGGGGAATCCCGGTCCACCGGGAATACCTTGCGCGGTTTACCGCGAATCTCCGTAACGCCCCGAAAGGGGATACCATCGCCTTCGGTGATTCGCTGCTGGACTTGACGAGAAAGAAGCTGCGTTCGGTGCCGGACTCCCTGAATTTTTCAATCTGCGGGTCATGGGCCAACCACATGGCGCAGATGGCGTCCGAAATGCGCCCCCCCCTGGAGCGGGCCGGCATCTACAGGTCCGTCAGGTTTGTCATAGTCGGGAGCCTGGGGGGAAATCCCCTGTTGATGCGCCAGCCCGTTGACCTGACCGTCAAACACAGCCTCGCTGCCCTGGACGCCATCAGGCGTCTCTACCCGTCTGCGCGAATCATCGTTTTCGGAATACCCCCGACGGTAAGCCTGTACGTCAACAGTAATTCGATCGCCTACGAGACGGCGCTCTACCGGTGGGTCCTGGCGGACCGGGACGCGGTCCTGCTTCCCCTCCAGCGGCGTTTTGCAGGATGGCTCGGACTCTATCCGAAAGCCGTCATGTCCGTGGACGGAGTTCATTTTTCGGGGCGGGGCACAGTTGAATTCGACAGGCTCCTCGAGAAGGGGAAACGGGCTCCTGCAAAATCTATCGTTGATTGAAAACCTGCCATGCCGGGAAATCGGGCGTATCCGAATAAAAAAATTCATCGCCTCTGTTTTTTTGTTGGAAGAACGAGGAGTGGTGTATATATTAAAAAAATCATCCGGGTAGCGGCGTTCGGATATGTAAGCGAACCCCGCCCATGCTGAATAATCCAGTCAAGGGAGGGTGGTTATGAATATGATCCTTTTTATCTCCTGTATATCGCCGGCCTTGTCCTCTTCTCTGTCCTGCCGTCGGTTGAAAAGCAGTCGTTGCTTAAAGCGGTTGTTACGGGTGCGTCTCTCGGACTTATCGCCTATTCCACCTATGATCTTACTAATTGTGCGACGATTAAGGACTGGCCGCTCATTGTCGTTATTGTGGACTTGATCTGGGGAACCGTTCTGTCGGCGGTCGTGTCCGCAATAAGTTACCTGATAGCGGCGAAATGGTTTTAATCCGCCAGATCCATAAATCCCGAGGAGCAGTAATAACAAAAACTGATGCGCAATAAAAAATGTCAGAAAAGATGAAAAAATTTCTCTATATCCTTTACCAGCCCTATAAATGGTTGGTATTTTTTCCCCTCTTTATTGTTTTAACGGGTCTCCTGGTCCTGATCGGCATCCTTGTTTTGATTGTTTTTGATGATTTCGCGGCCAACAGAACAACGGGAGTCTGGTGGGCCCGGTTAAGCGGCTATATCACGCCGATACTGGTGAAGGTTACGGGCCGTGAACATATTCAAAAAAAACAATCTTATATCATCGTGTCGAATCATCAGAGCATGTACGATGTACTGGTTCTGTACGGGTGGCTTGGCGTTGACCTGAAATGGGTAATAAAAAAAGAACTCAGGAAGGTCCCGCTCATCGGCTTTGCCGCTGAAAAGGGCGGCAATATTTTCATCGACCGTACGGATCCCCGGACGGCATACGAATCCCTGCGGCAGGCGCGGGAAAAGATCGTGAACGGAACGTCCATTATAATCCTCCCGGAGGGGACCAGGAGCAGGAGCGGCGAACTGGGTGAATTTAAAAAAGGCGCTTTCTGGCTTGCCCTGCAGCTGAAACTGCCGATAGTGCCGGTGACAATCATGAACACCGGGAAAATCCTGCCCCCCAGGACATTGAAGCTCTTCCCGGGAAGGGCCATTCTGAAAATACATCAGCCCATAGACACGGCGCCCTATGACGAATCGTCCTATGACGCGCTTATCACCAGGGTGAGAGATGTCATCCGGGCCGGTCTTGAGGATGGTTAAACCGAAACATGAAAGGGAGGACCCCCATGAATATGGTCGACACGCTGGTGCTCGCGGCCCTGGTCGTCTTCTGCTACATGACGTTCCTCTTTGTTCTGGCTCTGGCATTGAAGAAACGGTACCGGTAACGCCGGGCGAAAACAGCCTCATCGGGATTGATCCGGATCAGGATGAAAAACGTGAATAATAAATATCCGGCAGCGGCGGAGAGCATTGACGGTGTAGAATGGCATGAGCCATTGCGGAACATCGCCCCAGAGGGGCCCCCGGCGGATGGATTATTCAGAAGTCCATGGACATAGCTGATCAGTACCGCGCTGCCGCAGATAAGGTTCATTAGTATAAGCTCAATTTTTTTCCGATGCGCCATCATGGGCCCTCCTTTGATATTCATTACTTACTCGTTGCCCCACCGTTTCTTCTGGAGCAGCATCTCGATCCTCTGCATCATGGCGTCGGGAATAACAACCCCGGAGGTCTTGAGGCGGGTGACATACTTTTCGAAGGATTTCCTGGTGTCTGACGACGCGGCCAGGACGCGGAGGTACGACCTCATGTTTTCCTCGACCTGTTTCCTGAACGATATGTTTTTATTGAGAAGGTCCTCCACCGGGGCCAGGAGCCGGTAGTTGACCGGCCTGCAGAAGGACCGGTACACGGCGAAGCGCTGTGTCATGTCGCAGGCGGCTTCCCCCGCGTTGATGCTCTCAATAACGTGGTCCAGGTTGATGAAGTCGATAACCTGGAACCCGTGCCGGTCCGCCAGGATATCCTTGATCCGGGCGGCGACATCTCTGGCGAAATCGCACGACTCGAAGTCCCCGCCGCACGAACACTGGTCCTTCAGGTAGAGCACGGCGTCGACGTCGGATGAGTCCTGGGCCATCCCCATGTTCACGGAACCCACCAGGTCCAGGGCGATATGCCCGGAGAGCTGACCGAGCGACTGGAGGGCGTTCTCGAGGTTGCGGATGCGTTCATCAGTCTGTTTCGTCTGGTATATTCTGAAAAAGTTGCGTATGTCCCTGAAAATCCTCAGCTCCGGGACCTGGCTGTAGTGTTCGATGCTTTCGTCGATTACGGATATCTCCCTGAGAGCCTGGAGCCGCGCCTCATCGATTATTTTTTCTTCATACGAACCGGCTGATTTCCGGTAGTCAGCGATATCATGCACCCGGGTATCGACGATTTTTTTAAGCCGCACCTCCGGGATCACGTCGCCGTCCGCGGTTATCTCGAAGAAAAATCCGCCCTCGGAGATGTCGCCGCGGGGTGTCATCACTTCACCGAAATTAGACGGATTCAGGTAAAGGGTGTTTTCTGAATAACGCACCCCCCAGCTCTCGTGGATGTGGCCGGTGAGGCATGCCATGACGCGGTTATTATCGCAGTAGGTCCTCAGGGCGGGGGAGCCCCACGACCCGAGGTAACTGATGGTGTCCAGAATGCCGTGGGCGGGATGATGGGCGACGATGATGTCCGGCCCCGAGTCTTTCAGGAATCTGTATAACTCGTTATCGGTGTCAGTTCCTGACCTGCCGTTATAGCGGACCAAGTATGATTCAGGGAAACCGGGGGTGCGCACATCGGCGCCGCCGTACCCGGCAATAGTCAGGCCCCCCGCCGATATTGACGCGAGGTGGAGGCTCCGCTGTTCCAGCGCGGTACCGGTGAGGTCCATGTCATAATTGCCCGGAATGGTGACGATCTGGGATTTTGCGCTGGCACTGAAGATATTTTCCAGGATCTGGTACTTCTTCAGCATTACTTCCCTGGCCGAGCGCGAGATATCGAGGTAGTGGCTGGCCCTCTCCCTGAGTTCGTTATTAATAGCGTCGTCCCCCAGCAGGGATTCGACAAAGTCTTCCAGGAGGATGGTCGGATCTTTGGACTCGCGCCGTATTGCATGGAACATGTTCTGTGCTTCC
>CAZZHU010000026.1:29419-33577 GCA_964654045.1 uncultured Leptospirales bacterium | reverse complement strand
CCGGGAGCGCGGCGGGAAGTGTCAGCGACCTCTTCCCGGCCGAGGTCATACTCATTTCGGTCCCGCCGGGTATACTGACATCCCTGCTTCTTTTCCTGAACGAGTTTCCCGATGCCGACGCGGACAGGGCGGGCGGGCGATTTCATCTGGTAATCTGGCTCGGCAGGAAAAAGGCATCGTATCTGTACGTTGCGGGCCTGATCCTGACCTACGCCTTTATCATCGCGGCGCCCCTTTCCGGGGTCTCATCGTGGTGGGTGCTGCTCGGATGCGCCACGATCCCCCTGGCGGTGAAGGCGGGGCTCATGGCGCTGAAACACTGCGAGGACACGCCGAAGCTTGTTCCGGCGCTGGGCATCAATGTCATGGTGGTGCTGGGGACCGATCTTCTCCTGGCGGTTGCTGTCGTGGTGGAAATGATTTTTTCGGCATAACAGATCAGTTAATCCCGCAGTAGCAGTCAGGCCGGCATGAATCAGTCACGGCGGATAAAACCGGCCCTGCTGTCGGTCATGAAGGCGTCGCAGAAGAATTCCCTGCATCCCTGGGGCCTGCTGTCGTATATGGTGCAGAGGCCCCCGGGGCTCAGATGGGGGCAGGCTGCGACCGTGACGCCTGCCGGAAGGGCGAGAGGGGCCTTCTCGCCGGACATGGGGAGCCTGCCGCAGCACTGCATCAGTTTTTCTTCAATTGCGCATTTTTCACAGAAGGACATCAGGCCGCCTCGCGGTATTCATCGGGGATCACGGCACAGGCTTGAATGAAGATCCGTTGGTGCAGAAATTCTTGTATCGTAGCTTCGCCATGTCGTAGATTTTTTTTACCAGCTCTCCCGGATTTTTCCGGTACTCTTCAATTCGCTCGGTGACCTGCTGCTTGACCTGGTTGATGTTGATGGATGACCCGGCAAAGACGACCTCAATTTCGCGCTCAACCGACTTGTAGCTTACGCCGGAGTGCTCGATGCGCTGGCCGATAATGTTGTTCTGGAGATTCCGGTGGTGGATCTCGATGTCGATCAGTTCTGGCGATTTCTCCCGTGTGGCTGAATAGACCACCAGGGACGGCATGAATTCCTCGAAGGATTCGGACAGCAGCAGATCGTTGAGGGCGCCGTTGAAATTGAAGAGGAGCAGGAGCGAAACAAGCGACGATCCGTACAGTGTTATTTTTGATTCAGGAATAATGTTATCGAAGGGATTAAAGGAGATGGAATTGACCTGCGAGAACGTCTTTACGCCCGCCTCGCCGCGGCCCATGTATACGACCTCGTCGCTTTTCAGGTTATTTTCGTGGAGGTATTTTTCGATGACCAGGCTCTTGCGGTCCCCCGAGATGAACCGGTTGACATCCCCGGCGTAGACTTCCTTGTTGATCTTGTCCTGCTTTTTCTTGTAGTCGGTGGCGACGAGGTTGCTTTCATTCAGGCCGACCCGCTTGACGAACTCAATGGAGATTTCAAAAGGCATTGCCGTCAGCACCAGCGGTTCGTAATGCCTGATGAATTTAATGAAGGTCTCCGCGCCGGGAAACAGCCTTGATTTTTCCCCGATGACCGAAATGCACGAAGTGGGCACGCCTTTTAATAAAAAGTCGGGAAAGTAGACTGCAAGCTTAAAAAAAGAGAAGGGGACTTCGCCCTCGGAAGAAATCCTCCTGTTGTTATTGTCCAGGATGTTCTCGATTTTAATTCCTTCTGTATCGAAGAAAATATTGTCGATGAGGGTGCTGTAGTCGCCGATCTCGAGGAAATCACCAAGGCCGATAAATACCTTCTTCGGCTCTTTCAACAGGTACGACACTTCCTTGAGGTAATCCTTTTTATCAAGGCTGATTCTTTCGAAGCCTTTCTCGCGGGAGTGATTAATTATCAGTTCATATTTATCGTCGATCATATAGTGATGGTCCGCCGCGGTGTTCCTGCGACTCTACAATGATAGTACTGCCTCCATACGGGAAGTCAAGTCCTAATAGTCAATAAGTTTTTTTTCTTTGCCTCCAATGCCGGCGTTTCCCGTGGCCGCAATTTCATGGAGACATGAAACCGGTGAAACATTTCTAAATTAAAAGCCCGGTTGGGTCGATCTATATAATAGTAACTGTCAGGGACTCTAAGCAATTGTATGATTTTAACTTGACAGTATGCGGGTCGGGTATTATTGAGTCAGTTTCAGACCTGCAAAGAAGAATATCAGGTTTTATCTCTTTTTCGCCCGCGACCGAAATCATCGGAAGCGCTTTCTTGATATCGGCGATTGATAATCCTGACAAATGGAAAGAATGTTCATTCTTTCACAACGATAAAACTGTCGTACTATAAGGTTGTTTCATGAAGAGAAAGCTATACCTGTATTTAGGCGCCGTGGCCCTGTTATGCGTCATCATATTCATAAGTCTTGCCGGCATGTCCGGCGCGACGACCCAGTTCAGGTTGAAAGAGAATGATCCGGGCACGGTTTATGACAGGGAATCCGGGACCCGGCTGCAGCAGTACGGGAAGCAGTTTGCCGGCTGGCTGAGCGGCAACGTCCCCGGCGGCATGGTGCCTTCGGCGGCGGTCGGCGTCATCCAGGGCGACCGGCTTGTTTTCCATCACGGCGTCCGGGCCGACAGCACAACGCGCTTTGGCATAGCCTCCCTCTCGAAGACCTTTACCGCGGTGCTCGCGCTGAGGCTCCAGGAAAAAAAAGTCCTGCTCCTCGATGAACCGGTCAGCAGGTATCTTACCGGTGTTGTGATCGAGCGTTCCAGGCTCCACTCGCGGCCGGTTACCGTGCGGCATCTTCTCGCCCATACCTCCGGAATTCCCTCATTCTCGGGCAGACATGTTCTGTATGATATCAATGGCAGGAAAATCTCGGTGCCGGAGCAGGTGCATCCGGCCGGCTTCAGTTACTCCTATTCAAATGAAGGATATGAGCTGATGATGCACGTTATCGAGGCCGCGTCCGGAAAATCCTACGCAGAGTGCATGAAAGAGGAAATACTCGATCCCCTGGGTATGACCGCCAGCACGGCGGAGCTCTCCAATGGAACGGGCGGGATCGTGACGACGATTCAGGACCTGGCCAGGTACACGGCAATGCTCATCAACCGGGGGACCTACCGGGGAAAGACCATCATAAACGAAAAATCTTTCGACGAGCTTCTGGCGAAACCGGTGGAGCTTCCCAGCACCAGGGTCGATTATTACTACTCGCTCGGATGGGAAGTAATTACCGTGGGGGACAGCATAGACAGCTACTACAAGGCGGGCCGCTGGTTTAACCAGGCTTCGGGCCTGCAGGTCTTTCCGAAGAGAAAGATTGCATTTATATATCTGTGCAATCCGCCTGAACACCTGGGGGATTCATTCATGTCGTGGCGCCAGGGTCTCACCGGCATGCTTCGCTTCCTGGTGAGGAAAATTTCCAGCGATGAGACCCTCTGCACGGAGTGGCCATCACTCACGCCGGGGGAGCTCAAATGGTATGAAGGCGATTACCGCAATGTAATCACCGGGGAGAAGGTGCACGTCTCACTCAAAGGCGGGACCCTCTTCAGCAACGGTTTTGGAGGGTATATGCCCCTCAGGACTTTCACCTCGAACCGCTTTCTCATCGACAGCGGACGCATGCTCCACAACTTCGTGTGGAAGGATAACCGCGTGGTCGGCCTGGCCCTCAGGCACGGTTATTACGAAGCTGTCCGGGAATAGATATCGTACTCAAACCGCCATGGTCGCAGGGGAAACCGCGTGAGGGGTCGTCCCGCCTTGCATGCGCAAGTTTTTCCCTCCTGCCCCGGAGACATATCCGGCAAGTGACATAAAACGGTATGCTTGACGCTTTATAAATCCGCCGGAATCAGCAATTAATTTTTGTTTGTATTTGACAGATTGCCATGATGCCGGTTTAATCATAGCCATGATCTCCTATCACTACCACAGGCTCCGTCCGGGCATGACCTGTTTTTGCATATGCGTTATCCTGTGTCTGTCTTCCGGCTGCTTTGTCGAAGAAATCCAGAAAAAGGAGCAGGCAAGACCGAAGACTGATCCCGAGAAGATTGAGGCTGACAGGAAGGTGCACGAGCAGAAAATTAACGCTGAGAAACAGGCACTGACGCGGTGGATGCGTGCGAATACCTGGTATCCCATCGTGCCCTCTGCCGCCGCGG